>CAZUJD010000103.1:8197-9979 GCA_964620025.1 uncultured Ramlibacter sp.
GCGGTGAATCCTTCTCCTCCGGCACCGGAACCATCACCGCTTCGGGCTCCGCAGGTATTGGTACCAATCAAAACGGTGGTGCGGGTGGAGCAGTCAACCTGACCACCACGGCAGCCCTGACAACGTCTGTCATCACCGCGTCGTCAGGTGATGCCACCGGCACAGGTACAGGGGGCGCGACAGGCAGCATCACCCTGAATGGTGGTGACATTGCCCTGGGCAACCTGATCACCACCGGGGGGGCGCGCGGTGACGGTGGCACCGTCATGGTGACCTCAAGCGGCAGCATGTCACTGGCTGCGGTCACGGCAAGCGCCGGAGCCGGCGGCGCCACCGCCGGCAACGTCACGCTCACCAGCAACAACAACGTCACGCAAACAGGCGCCATTGTGGCCGGCGGCCTGGCGCTCAAGGGCACCGGAGGCAGTTACCTACTGCGCAACGCGGCCAATGCCGTGGCGACGCTGGCAGCAGACACCGCCAGTATCGATTACGCCCAGGCTGGCGCCCTGAACGTAGGCACGGTCGGCGTCGCCGGCATAGCAGTCACAGGCAACGTCAATATTGAAACAACAGGCGCTGCATCCAACCTGACCCTGCTCAATGCCGTGACAGCCGCTGGCACTGGTGACGCCATCGTTCTGAAAGCCGGCTCCAGCAATGCAGCCGGTGTGTCCACAGGCGGGCAAGTGATCAACAGCGCGGGAGCTAGTGGCATTGTTGCACCGGCCGGGCGCTACCTGGTCTACAGCGGCGACCCGACGGCAACCACCGAAGGTGTCGCCGGCTACAGCAAACGCTACAACTCTGCGGCGAATTTCACCCCAGCGGGCACAAACAGCTATTTCCTGTACCGCATCGCACCGACACTGACCGTGACGGCGAACAACAAGTCGCGCGTCTATGGCGACGCCAATCCCGTACTGGACGGCACCATTACGGGCCTGATTGACGGGGACACTGCAGCCAGTGTGGGCGCGGGATTCAGCACCACAGCCGCGATCAACACACCGGTGGCGGCCAGCCCTGTCACCATTACCGCCAATGCAAACAACAGCGAGAACTATGCCGTTGTGTTGAACAACGGCTCCCTGACCATTACTACCCGCGCGCTGACCGTGAATGCCACAGGCCAGGACCGCACCTACGACGGCACCACCAACGCAGGGGTGACGTTGAGCGACAACCGGGTGGCAGGCGATGTGCTGACACTTGCAGGCAGCGCCAGCTTTTCGGACAAGAACGTTGGCACGGCCAAGCCGGTGTCAGTCTCCGGCATCAGTGTGACAGGCGCAGCAGCAGCCAACTACACATTCAACACCACCGCCACCACCTCTGCCAACATCACGGCACGAGCGCTGACGGTGAGCGCCACGGGGCAGAACAAGGTTTATGACGGCACCACCAGCGCCACCGTCACACCCAACGACAATCGGGTGGCTGGCGACATATTGGTGCTGTCAGGCACAGCCGCTTTTACCGACAAGAACGTCGGCACAGCCAAGACCGTGAACGTGACCGGCATCAACGTCACGGGCGCTGACGCCGGCAACTACAGCTTCAACACCACGGCTGCGACCAGCGCCGACATCACCGCCCGCGCCCTGGCGGTTACCGCCACCGGCCAGAACCGTGTCTATGACGGCACCACCAATGCCAGCGTGACCCTGAACGACAACCGCGTCACAGGTGACACACTGACACTGAGCAACACCAGCGCCAGCTTCACCGACAAGAACGTCGGCACAGCCAAGACCGTGAACGTGACCGGCATCAACGTCA
>CAZUJD010000104.1:0-9874 GCA_964620025.1 uncultured Ramlibacter sp.
GGACAGCATCATCGAGGCGGTGCACTTCAGCAACCTGCCGGGCGCGGGCTTTGCGCACTTCGCGGTGCTGGCCGGCGTGTTCGTCACGGCGTTCTATTCGTTCCGCATGTATTTCCTGGTTTTCCATGGCAAGGAGCGCTTCGACCAGAACCCCGACGCGCACCATGACGACCACCATGGCCACGGCCATGACGACCATCATGAGCCGCACGAATCCCCGTGGGTGGTGACCGCGCCGCTGCTGTTGCTGGCCATTCCGTCGGTGGTGATCGGTTTCATGACCATCATGCCGATGCTGTTCGGGGACTTCCTGAAAGACGCCATCGTGGTGGATGCCGCCCGGCATCCGGCTATGGCCGAGCTGGTCAAGATGATCCACGGCCCGCTGCAGATGGCCGGGCATGCCTTCTTCACGGCACCTTTCTACCTGGCACTGGCCGGCGTGGTGCTGTCCTACTACATGTACATGGTCAATCCGGCGCTGCCGGCGGCCATCAAGACCCGCGTGCAGCCCATCTACTCGCTGCTCGAGAACAAGTACTACATGGACTGGTTCAATGAAAACGTGCTGGCCCGTGGCGCGCGCGCTCTGGGCACCGGCCTGTGGAAGGGCGGTGACCAGGCCGTGATCGACGGAGCCATCGTCAACGGTTCCTGGAAGCTCGTGGGCCGTATCGCCGGCCTGGTGCGCTGGTTCCAGTCGGGCTTCCTGTACCACTACGCGCTGGTGATGATCCTCGGCGTGTTTGTGCTGATGACGTATTTCGTGTGGTTCAACAAGTAGGGGAACAAGAAAAATGGGATTGTTGAGCCTTGCCATCTGGACGCCGATCTTCTTCGGCGCCGTGCTGCTGGCGCTGGGCCGTGACGAGCACGCCAAGGCGGTCCGCTGGATCGCGCTGGTGGGTGCCGTTGTGAGCCTGCTGGTCACGCTGCCGCTGTACGACGCCTTCAAGCTCGGCACATCGGCCATGCAGTTTGTAGAGAAGGCGCCGTGGATCGAGCGCTTCAATGTCAACTACCACCTCGGGGTGGACGGCATCTCCTTCTGGTTCGTGTTGCTGACCGCATTCATCAATGTGGTGGTCATCATCGCCGGCTGGGAAGTGATCACCGAGCGCGTGAACCAGTACATGGGCGCGTTCATGATCCTGAGCGGCCTGATGATCGGCGTGTTCTGCGCGCTGGACGGCATCCTGTTCTACGTGTTCTTTGAAGCCACGCTGATCCCGATGTACCTGATCATCGGCATCTGGGGCGGACCCAACAAGATCTACGCGGCGTTCAAGTTCTTCCTGTACACGTTGCTGGGCTCCCTGCTGATGCTCATCGCGCTGATTTTCCTGTACACCAAGTCCGGTGGCAGCTTTGACATCCTGGCCTGGCACAAGCTGCCGCTGTCGGGCACCACGCAGACCCTGCTGTTCTTTGCATTCTTTGCCGCCTTCGCGGTCAAGGTGCCCATGTGGCCGGTGCATACCTGGCTGCCCGACGTGCACGTGGAAGCACCGACCGGCGGCTCCGCCGTGCTGGCTGCCATCATGCTGAAGCTGGGGGCCTACGGCTTCCTGCGTTTTTCCATGCCCATCGCCCCCGATGCCGCCCGTGAATGGGCCTGGCTCATGATCGCGCTGTCGCTGATTGCCGTGATCTACGTGGGCCTGGTGGCCATGGTGCAGCAGGACATGAAAAAGCTTGTGGCCTATTCGTCCGTGGCCCACATGGGCTTCGTGACTCTGGGCTTTTTCATCTTCAATGACCTGGGCGTCGCCGGCGGCATTGTCCAGATGATTGCCCACGGCTTTGTGTCGGGCGCCATGTTCCTGTGCATTGGCGTGCTGTACGACCGGGTGCATTCGCGCGAGATCGCCAGCTACGGGGGCGTGGTCAACACCATGCCCAAGTTCACCGCCTTTGCGCTGCTGTTCGCCATGGCCAACTGCGGCTTGCCGGCCACTGCCGGTTTCGTGGGTGAATGGATGGTCATCCTGGGGGCGGTCAAGGCCAATTTCTGGCTCGGTGCAGCCGCTGCGTCCGCGCTGATCTTCGGCGCTGCCTATACGCTGTGGATGTTCAAGCGCGTGTACCTCGGCCCGGTGGCCAATGACGACGTGCGCGATCTCACCGACATCAATGCACGCGAATTCTTCATGCTGGCGCTGCTGGCGGTGGCGGTGCTCTACATGGGCATCTTCCCGCATCCGTTCACGCAGATCATGGACTCATCGGTGGCCGATTTCCTCAAGCATGTTGCCCAGTCCAAACTGAATTGAAAGCCTTGAGATGATTGACAAACTCAGTTGGATCGCCGTTTACCCCGAAGTGCTGCTGCTCGTCATGGCCTGCGTCATTGCGCTGGCTGACCTGCGCGTGAGCAGCCCGCGCCGCACCTTCACCTATGTGCTGACGCTGGCCACGCTGGGCGTGGTGGCCCTGATGCAGGCCATGTATGCCAGTGGCGGGCAGACGATGTATGGTTTCGGGAACATGGTGGTGAGCGACCCGATGGGCAACTGGCTCAAGTGCTTCGCAGCCATCGCCATGATGGTCACGCTGGTGTACGGCCGTCCCTACGCAGGCGACCGCGACATGCTGCGTGGCGGCGAGATGTTCACGCTGGCGCTGTTTGCGCTCATGGGCATCTTCGTCATGATCTCGGGCAACAACTTCCTCGTGATCTACCTGGGCCTGGAACTGCTGACGCTGTCCAGCTACGCCCTGGTGGCCCTGCGCCGTGACAACGCCACGGCCACCGAAGCCGCCATGAAGTATTTCGTGCTGGGCGCCATGGCCAGCGGCTTCCTGCTGTACGGGCTGTCCATGCTGTACGGCGCTACCGGCTCGCTGGACATCAATGCCGTGTTCAAGGCCGTGAACTCGGGCCAGATCAAGCACCAGGTGCTGGTGTTCGGCCTGGTCTTCATCGTGGCCGGCCTGGCCTTCAAGCTGGGCGTGGTGCCGTTCCACATGTGGATTCCCGATGTGTACCAGGGCGCCCCCACGGCCGTCACGCTCATGATCGGCGGCGCCCCCAAGCTGGCGGCTTTTGCCATCTGCATCCGCCTGCTGGTGGAAGGCCTTTTGCCGCTGGCGCTGGACTGGCAGCAGATGCTGGGCCTGCTGGCCATTGGTTCGCTGCTGGTGGGTAACCTGGCCGCCATTGCGCAGACCAACCTCAAGCGCATGCTGGCGTATTCGACCATCTCGCAGATGGGCTTTGTGCTGCTGGGCCTGATGTCCGGCGTGGTCAACGGCAACACGCTGTCGGCGGCCAACGCCTACAGCTCGGCGATGTTCTACGTCATCACCTACGTGCTGACGACCCTGGCCACCTTCGGCATCATCCTGCTGCTGGCGCGCGAAGGCTTCGAGAGCGAGGAAATCACCGATCTGGCCGGACTGAACCAGCGCAGCCCGCTGTTTGCCGGCGTCATGGCCGTGTGCCTGTTCTCGCTGGCCGGCGTGCCGCCGCTGGTGGGCTTTTATGCCAAGCTGGCCGTGCTGCAGGCGCTGGTGGCCTCGGGCCAGGCCCTGTACATCGGCATGGCCGTGTTCGCCGTGATGATGTCGCTGGTGGGCGCCTTCTACTACCTGCGCGTCGTGAAGGTGATGTACTTTGACGCGCCCATCACGGCCACCACGGTGTCAGCCCCGGCCGATGTGCGCGCCGTGCTGTCGATCAACGGCCTGCTGGTGCTGGTGCTGGGCATCGTGCCCGGTGGCCTCATGACGCTGTGTGCGCAGGCCATCGTGAAGACCTTGGGAACATGACCCCCACGCTCTGCATTGCGTGTTGTCGCTGCCCCTCGAGGGGGCCCAGGTCGCCTGAGGGCGGCCTGTCGGCGACCTGATCGGGTCCTTTCACTATGTCGCAAACGCTGTCTGTCTGGCTTGTGATCCTGGCGGCCCTGGTCTGCGCCAACCTGCCGTTCATCAATCACCGCCTGCTGGCCGTCGTGCCCGTTGCATGGCCCAAAGGCCTCGCGGTGCGGCTGGCTGAGCTGGCAACCATGTACTTCATTGTCGGCGGCATCGGCCTGCTGCTGGAAAAGCGCATGGGCCAGATCGCGCCGCAGGGCTGGGAGTTTTACGCCGTGACCGGCGCGCTGTTCATCACCCTGGCGTTCCCGGGTTTCATCTGGCGCTACCTGGTCAAGCACCGTGACTGACCCTGTTGTCTCCACGCGCGACCTGACCGAGCACCGCACCGGCGGCCAGACACTGTTTGAGGGCAATTTCCTCAAGGCCTACCGCGACAACGTGCAGCTGCCCGATGGCGGCCACGCCACGCGTGAGTACGTGGCCCACCCGGGGGCCGTGGTGGTCGTGCCGCTGCTGGACGACGGCCGCGTGGTGGTGGAGCGGCAGTTTCGCTACCCGGTGGGCCTGCACATGATCGAGTTCCCGGCCGGCAAGCTGGATGTGGGCGAAGACCCGCTGCTGTGCGGACAGCGCGAGCTGCTGGAAGAAACCGGCTACACCGCCCGTGAATGGGCGCGCGCCGGCATCATGCACCTGGCCATTGCGTACTCCACCGAGGTGCTGCACATCTACTTTGCGCGCGGCTTGCAGGCCGGCCAGCGCCAGCTGGACGACGGAGAGTTCCTCGATGTATTCACCGCCACGCCGGCGCAGCTGCTGGACTGGAGCCGCACAGGCGAGCTGACCGACGCCAAGACGCTGACCTGCCTGGTGTGGCTGCAGAATGTGCTGTCGGGGGCATGGTCACTGGACTGGCAGGCTGCGCCGCCGCCCGCCACTGGCAGATAATCCGGCCCATGAAGGTATTGAACCTGCAATGCGCCCACCAGCATGAATTTGAAGGCTGGTTCGCCTCGGAAGACGACTTCCAGGGGCAACTGGCTCGCGGCCTGGTGGAGTGCCCGATGTGTGGCGATACGGCCATCACCAAGATGCTGTCCGCCCCGCGGCTGAACCTGGGCGCCGCCAGGGAACCCGCGCCCGAGCGTCAGGACGTCATGTCACCCACTGGCCGCACGCTGCAGGCCGCCTGGCTCAAGATGGCGCGCGAGGTCATGGCCAATACGGAGGACGTGGGCGAGCGTTTTGCAGAAGAAGCCCGCCGCATCCATTACGGGGAGGCGGATGAGCGCAACATCCGCGGACAGGCGTCGCGCAAGGAAACCGAAGCGCTGATCGAGGAGGGCATCAGCGTCATGCCGTTACCGATCCCCAAGGCCCTCAAGGAACCCCTGCAGTAGGACGCCCCCCGAAGCGCGCTGCGCGCGCCTCCCCCCACTGGGGGGTAATGCAGCGGCCCGGCAGAGCCGGTTCCGCGCATTCCCGTATTTGCATCAATCCATGAACTGAAGTGCCGCGAGTCTGGCGTACGTTCCACCGGCCGCCATCAGCGTGTCGTGCGTGCCCTGTTCGACGATGCGGCCGTGGTCCATTACCACGATCCGGTCGGCCTGCTGTACCGTGGCCAACCGGTGGGCGATGACCAGCGTGGTGCGGTCTCGCATGGCGGATTCCAGCGCCGCCTGCACCATGCGTTCGCTCTCGGCGTCCAGCGCACTGGTGGCTTCGTCCAGCAGCAGCAGGGGCGGGTTCTTCAGCATGGCGCGTGCAATCGCGATGCGCTGGCGCTGCCCGCCAGACAGGCGCACGCCGCGTTCGCCCAGAAAGGTGTCGTAGCCCTCGGGCAGCGCGCGGATGAAGCCGTCGGCAAAGGCCGCAGTGGCCGCGGCGTGAACCTGTTCGTCGGTGGCGCCGGGTTGGCCGTAGCGGATGTTTTCCAGGGCACTGGCCGAGAAGATCACGGCGTCCTGCGGCACGATGCCGATGCGCCCGCGCAGGTCGTGCAGCGCCAGTTCGCGTGTGGGTACGCCGTCCAGCGTGATCGTGCCCACGGCCGGGTCGTAAAAGCGCAGCAGCAGCTGGAACACGGTGCTTTTGCCGGCGCCACTGGGCCCGACCAGGGCCACGGTTTCACCCGGTGCCACGCGCAGGCTGAAATCGGCCATGGCCGCCTGCGCGGGCCGTGAAGGGTAATGAAAGGTCACGCCGTCAAACGCCACCGCGCTGCCTGTACCCGGGATGGCTGCCGTCGCAGGCACCCGGGGCGACGCAATGGGTGAGCGCGTGTCCAGCAGTTCCATCAGCCGTTCCGTGGCGCCAGCGGCGCGCAGCAGATCTCCATAGACCTCGCCCAGCACCGCCACGGCACCGGCCAGGATGATCACGTACACCACCGTCTGGCCCAGGTGTCCCGCGCTGATCTTGCCGGCCAGCACGGCCTGCGTGCCCTGGTACAGGCCCCACAGCAGCAGCGCGGCGTTGGCAATGATCACGAAAGCGACCAGGGCCGAGCGCGCACGGGTTCGCCGCACAGCCGTATGAAAGGCATCGTCGGTGGACGCGTCAAAGCGCGCGGCCTCGCGGACCTCGGCCGTGTAGCTTTGCACGACCGGGATGGCGTTGAGCACCTCGGCTGCAATGGCACTGGAGCCGGCCACGCGGTCCTGGCTTGCGCGTGACAGTTTTCGCACGCGCCGACCGAACCACATGGTGGGCAGCACCACCAGCACGATGATCAACAGCACTTGCGTCATCACATACGGGTTGGTCCAGACCAGCATGGCCAGCGCACCCGCGCCCATGACGGCATTGCGCAGGCCCATGCTCAGTGATGACCCCACCACGGTTTGCACCAGCGTGGTGTCGGTGGTCAGGCGCGACAGCACCTCGCCGGTCTGCGTGGTCTCGAAAAATTCGGGGCTTTGCCGCAGCACGTGGGCATAGACGGCGTTGCGGATGTCGGCCGTGACGCGCTCGCCGAGCCAGCTGACGGTGTAGAACCGCGCCGCGCTGAACAGGCCCAGAGCCACGGCCACGCCGAACAGTGCCAGGAAATGTTCACGCAGTGCCATCACCTGCGCACCCTTGTCGGCCTGGCTGGTGCCGGCCAGGCCGGTGTCGATCAGACCGCGCAGCGCCACCGGGAACAGCAGCGTGGCGACAGCCGCCAGGACCAGGAACAGGCCCGCCAGCGCCAGCCGGCCCCGGTAGGGACGCAGGAACGGCAGCAGGCCCGACAGCGATCGGGGGTTGCCCTTGCGGGCGTCGGATGCATTGGCCATGCGGGCAAGTGTAGGGGCGATACAGTGCAACCATGCAGTCCGGCATTTGTCTTCGACGTCGCGTCCTGCTGGGCGCCGTGGTACTGGCCGGCGTACCGGCCACATTGCGCGCACAGGCGATCGACGGTTTTTACGTCCAGCAAGTGGACGCCGGCGGCCTGAGCGTGCTGGCATCGGCCCGGGTGGAACCGCGGGCGCTGCAGGTCGCCGCGCAGGTGGTGCAGGGCATGCTGGCCAGCCGCGCGGATCTGCTCGCGGTGCTGCGGGCAGCGGGGGTGCGCGTGGCTGTGATCGGTCGCGACGAACTCACCACCGACCTGCCCGAATATGCCGACTTGCGACCACGAGAGCACTGGAATGCCCGCACGCGCGGCCTGGGTGCCACGCGCCAGCGCCTAGTGTGCAGCGCGGCCGAGGAAAACCTGCTGGGCCTGCCGGGCGACCGCTACCGGGGTGAAAGCATCCTGGTGCACGAATTCGCCCACACGGTCTTTGACCTGGCCGCCACCCGGCTGGACGCCGCGCTGGCCGAGCGCCTGCGCGCGCTGTACCGCCGGGCCATGGACGCCGGACTGTGGCAGGGCACGTACGCGGCGGCCAATGCGTCTGAGTATTGGGCCGAGGGTGTGCAGAGCTGGTTTGACGCCAACCGCTATCGCAGCGCGGCCAACGGTGTGCACGGACCTGTGGCCACGCGGGCGGCGCTGCAGGCGCATGACCCGGCACTGGCAGGGTTTGTTGCCTCCGTGTTTGGCGAAACGCCCTGGCGCTGGGACCGCCCGGGCCAGCACGCCAGCACCTGATCTATATCCGCAACGGGCTTGCGTAGCCCGTCATCTCCAGGTACCCACGCGCGACCTTCTTGCCGTTGCTGTCGTACAGGTCGCTCAGGCCTTCCCAGTAGATCGCGCCGGTGGAGTTGCGGCTGTCCAGCTCCTGGTTGTCGATCACGGCCTTGACGGTGTAGAAGTCCGCCGGTGTGCGCACGATCCATTCCACGGGGTAGGTGGCCTGGGAGACCGGGCTTTTCCAGAAGCGCTGGGGGCTGAATTCGTTCTCTCCCCGTTTGGCGGTGTACAGCAGGCTGTCGCCGGTGCTGGTGCGCGTGCGGAACGAGCCGCCGTCCCACAGCGTGCTGCCGTCCTTGCGCCGCAGGCGAAAGGCGGTGAGCGCGCTGCCGTCCAGGTAGTTCATGCCGATCCAGTCCCAGCCCACGGCCTCGGGGTGCAGCAGCTCTTCGCTCCATTCATGGTCCAGCCAGGCCGTGCCTTGTACGTCCATGCGCTGGCCGCGCAGCGTGAGCGTGCCGCGGGTCTTCAGCTGCGGCTGGCTGTAGTAGTAGCTGGCCTGCCGCTCCTGCGGCCCCTTGCGCGACAGGCCGCGGTCGCCCTGCAGCAGCACGCCTTGCGTGGGCGCAAAGCCCAGGTCCAGCGCGAAGTCCTGCGCCGTGATGCGCGCCTGATAGCCGGCGGCGCCGCGCACCAGAGACCAGTCACGCAGCTTCAGCTGCGTGTCGGCGGTGCCGGCCACGGCCACGTCAAAGCCTTCGCGCGCGATGCGCTGGTCGTGCAGCAGCTTTCCGCCCTGCACGTCCGTGACCGCCGCATGCGCAAAGATGAGCTGGCGCGCCGCAAAGCCGGATTGCATGCCCTGCGTGCCGTCCACCCGCGAGCGAAAGAACGTCACCTGAAAGCCGAATTCACGCCCGGCCGAGCTGGCGTGCCCGGTGATGTACCACCATTCGGTGCGAAAGCCGGGGTGCGCGCCGTGGTCACGCGGGAACTGCAGCGCCTTCTGGGGCAGCGCTGCCGTGGGCAGGCAGGCCCCGGCCAACCCGGCTGCCAGGAGGCTTCGGCGTGCAAAAGGCATCATGGGGTAGCTCAGCCGGCCAGCGCCGCCAGGCGTTGCTGCGCTGGCGAGCAATCGCCCATGTGCTGCTTCACCCAGGCGGCGTCATGGTAGGTGGGCAGGTAGCGTTCACCCGCATCGCACAGCAGCGACAGGATCGCACCCTGTTCGCCGCGCTCGCGCATCTCGCAGGCCAGCGCCAGCATGGCGGTGAAATTGGTGCCGGTGGACGGGCCCACCCGGCGCCCGAGCAGGCCCGACAGCACGCGCATCGCAGCGACAGAATCCACATCGCTCACCACCACCATGCGGTCCACCAGTTCGCGGATAAAGCTGGGCTCCACGCGCGGGCGGCCAATGCCCTCGATGCGCGAGCCCGGGCCGGTGAGGCCGGCGTCGCCCGACGCATGGTAGGCGCTGAACACGCTGCCCTGCGGGTCGGCCACGCACAGCTGGGTGGCCTGGCGCTGGTAGCGGATGTAGCGGCCAATCGTCGCGCTGGTGCCGCCCGTGCCCGCGCCCACCACCACCCAGCGCGGCACGGCATGGCGCTCGTGCGCCATCTGCTGGAACATGCTCTGCGCAATGTTGTTGTTGCCGCGCCAGTCGGTCGCGCGTTCAGCGTAGGTGAACTGGTCCATGTAGTGGCCACCGGTGGCGGCCGCCACCTGGCGGGCTTCGTCATAGACCTGGGTAGCGTTGTCCACCAGGTGGCAGCGCCCGCCGTAAAACTCGATCTGGGTGATCTTCTCAGGCGAGGTGCTGCGCGGCATGACCGCCACGAATGGCAGGCCCAGCAGCCGTGCAAAGTAGGCCTCGCTCACCGCCGTGGAGCCGCTGGACGATTCCACCACCGTCGAGCCTTCGCGCAGCCAGCCGTTGCACAGCGCGTACAGGAACAGCGAACGCGCCAGCCGGTGCTT
>CAZUJD010000105.1:0-9851 GCA_964620025.1 uncultured Ramlibacter sp.
CCTGCACCGTGGCCGTGATGCCGGAGCCCGATGAGGCCGAGGCCATCAAGCTCAACCCGGCTGACCTGCGCATTGACACCTTCCGAGCCAGCGGTGCGGGCGGCCAGCACATCAACAAGACTGATTCCGCCGTGCGGGTGGTCCACCTGCCCACCGGGATCGTGGCCGAATGCCAGGACGGACGCAGCCAGCACAGCAACAAGGCCAAGGCTTTGCAGGTGCTGCAGGCACGCATCCAGGAAAAGGAGCGCAGTGAGCGCGCGGCCAAGGAAGCCGCCCTGCGCAAGGGCCTGATCGGCAGCGGCGACCGCAGTGACCGCATCCGGACCTACAACTTCCCGCAGGGCCGCCTGACCGACCATCGCATCAACCTCACCCTGTACAAGCTGCAGTTCGTGATGGAAGGCGAGATCGACGAAGTGATCGACGCCCTGCTGCTGGCGCGCAAGGCCGAACAGCTGGAGGAGCTGGAATTCACCGCCGGCTGATGCGCGGGACCCGCACCATCACCATGACTGTCCCGACTGTCACACAAGCCCTTCATGAAGCTGCAGTCCTCGGGCTTGCGCGGCTTGATGCACAGATGCTGCTGCTGCATTCAATGGGCCGCCCCGCGCACGACCGGGCATGGCTGGTGGCGCATGACGCCGACCTGCTGCCACCGGCAGCAGCACACCACTTTGAAAGTCTGTGCCGGCGCCGCGCAGCCGGCGAACCGGTAGCGTACCTGACCGGGCACAAGGAATTCTTTGGCCTGGCGCTGCAGGTGGATGCACGTGTCCTGGACCCCCGACCCGATACCGAGATTCTGGTGGAGTGGGCCCTGGACCTGCTGGATCCCAACGAAACCGTCTCCCTGGCCGATCTGGGCACGGGCAGCGGCGCGATCGCACTGGCCCTGAAAAGCCGGCGCCCCCGCGCCAGCGTGACCGCTGTCGACGCCAGTGCAGGCGCGCTGGCGGTGGCCCAGGCGAACGCCGCTCGGCTGGACCTGGCCGTCGATTTCCGCCAGGGCTCCTGGCTGGACGGCGACCCGGCCCGCTATGACCTGATTGTGTCCAACCCGCCCTACATCGCCACCGCCGACCCGCATCTTCCGGCGCTGCGGCACGAGCCTTTGCAGGCCCTGGCATCCGGCCCCGACGGACTCGCGGATATCCGTCTGATCATCGGACAGGCCCCGGCTCATCTGGTGCCGGGCGGCTGGCTGTTGCTGGAGCACGGCCATGACCAGGCACCACAGGTGCGCGCGCTGCTGGCCTCCCGGGGTTTCTCGAATGTCCACAGCCGCAGGGATCTGGCGGACATTGAACGCTGCTCGGGCGGGCAATGGCGCGAACGCGGATAATTCACACTGTCGGCCGGGACATCGGCCCCTAGCGAGGACACACCCATGAGCGATACCCAACAACGCATCGACGCCCTGGTCAAGAACAGTGACATCGTCCTGTTCATGAAGGGCAACGCCAGCTTTCCCATGTGCGGTTTTTCCGGCCGCGCCATCCAGATCCTGAAGGCCTGCGGCGTGGACCCCAAGGGCGTCACCACGGTGAACGTGCTGGAAGACGACGCCATCCGCCAGGGCATCAAGGAATACAGCAACTGGCCCACGATCCCGCAGCTGTACGTCAAGGGCGAGTTCATCGGCGGCTCGGACATCATGATGGAGATGTACGAGAACGGCGAGCTGCAGCAGGTCCTGGGCGCCAACGCTGGCTGATCCCGGCCAGTACCCTGCGCGGGACTGCGGAATGTTGTAAGGCGCCCACTTTTGGGCGCTTTTCCCCCTTTCAACACTGGCACGGCTTATGCTGGAATGGAGCCGTGATGTTGAAAGGAGTTGCCGATGGAATCCCGCAGTCTCGTTCCTCAGTCTTCTTCATTCCAGCTGCCCATTGCCAGGGTGCGCAGCGTGTTCCGCCCTGACGAGGTGGAACGCAAACTGGCCAAGCTCCAGGACATGGGCAGCCAGCGCGAGCACGACAGCCTGCGCAGCACCTACGAGCGCATGCTCGAGCGCGGGCCCGACCGCTTCCAGGTCAAGCCCAGCGGCGTGCCCGACATGGCCTCGCTGTACGAACAGCTGCCCAACTTCACCGATGCGCTGGACGATGTGCGCCGCCATGTGGCCCTCAGCCAGGACAGCCGTGACGGCCTGGAAGTCACGCCCATGCTGCTGCTGGGCCCGCCGGGTATCGGCAAGACCCATTTCGCACGCAAACTTGCTGCCCTGCTGGGTACCGGCATGAACCTGGTGCCCATGAGCTCCATGACGGCCGGCTGGCTGCTGTCGGGTTCGTCATCCCAATGGAAGGGCGCCAAGCCCGGCAAGGTATTCGAGGCGCTGGTGGACGGCCAGTATGCCAACCCGGTGATCGTGGTGGACGAGGTGGACAAGGCCAGCGCCGATGCCCAGTACGACCCGCTGGGTGCCCTGTACGGTCTGCTGGAACATGACAGCGCCCAGGACTTCATGGACGAATTTGCCGAGGTCTCCATTGATGCCAGCCAGGTGGTCTGGGTGCTGACGGCCAATGACGAACGCTCCATCCCGGAGCCCATCCTGAACCGCATGAACGTGTTCGAGATCGAAGCCCCCACGCCAGAGGCCGCGCGGCGCATCGCGCGCAACCTGTATCAGGGCATCCGCGCCGAACACGGCTGGGGCGAACGCTTTGCAGCAGAGCCCGAATCCGACACGCTGGACAGCCTGGCGGCCCTGGCGCCGCGCGAGATGCGCCGGGCGTTGATGACGGGCTTTGGCAATGCACGGCTGCAGGGCCGCGACACTGTTCACGTGGACGACCTGCCCAAGCCGGGCGCTGCCAAGACGCGCATCGGGTTTTTCCAGTAAGGATCACAGGGACGGGCCGGTAAACTCCCCCACAGGAGTTCCGCGCCCATGTCCCTCAACCAGAGCCTGTTGCTCATTGCCCTGCTGATCGCTGCCAGCGCGTTCTTCTCGCTGGCCGAGATCTCGCTGGCCGCGTCTCGCCGCCTGCGGCTGCGCCAGCTGGCCGATGACGGCGACCTGCGGGCCGACAAGGTGCTTCGTGTCCAGGAGCAACCCGGCCCCTATTTCACCGTGGTGCAGATCGGGCTGAATGCGGTGGCCATCCTGGGCGGTGTGGTCGGCGAAGGTGCCTGGAGCCCCTATTTCGCAAAATTCTTCCTGCTGTGGCTGTCGCCGGCGGCCGCGCAGACAGCCGCCTTTGTTGCGTCATTCCTGGTCACGATCTCCCTGTTCCTGGTTTTTGCCGACCTGTTCCCCAAGCGGCTGGGCATGAACGACCCGGAGCAGCTGGCCATGCGCATGGTCGGCCCCATGCAGGCGCTGACCACCTTGTTCAAGCCCGTGGTGTGGTTGTTCAGCAAAAGCACCGACGGCCTGTTCAGGCTGCTGGGCCTGCCCGCCCAGCGTGACGAGCGGGTCACCTCGGCCGACATCCTGGCGCTGACCGAGGCCGGCGCCCAGGCGGGCGTGCTGGCCCGGCGCGAGCAGCAGGTGATTGCCAACGTGTTCGAGCTGGACACGCGAACCGTCGCCAGCGCCATGACGCCGCGCGACCGCATTGCCTGGTTCCGCCGCGACGACCCGGACGTTGTCGTGCGCGCCCGCATCGCCGCTGAACCGTTTTCCACCTACCCGGTATGCGACAACGTGATCGACCACGTGCTGGGCTATGTGGATGCCAAGGACCTGTTTCAGCGTGTGCTGAAAAACGAACCGATTCCACTCACCGATGACGCCCTGCTTCACAAGGCACTGATCATTCCGGACCGGCTGACGCTGGCCGAAGTGCTGGAGCAGTTCCGCCAGGCCCATGAAGACTTTGCCGTGATCGTCAACGAATACAGCCTGGTGGTCGGCGTGGTGACACTCAATGACGTGATGAGCACGGTGATGGGTGAACTGGTGTCCCCGCCCGACGAAGAGCAGATCGTCAGGCGTGACGACAACTCCTGGCTGATAGACGGTGTGACGCCCATCACCGACGTGCTGCGCGCGTTGCAGCTTGAGGCCCTCCCCCATGGCGAAGAGTATGAAACCCTGGCCGGTTTCCTGATGGTCATGCTGCGCCGGGTGCCCAAGCGGACCGACACGGTCAACTGGGGTGGCTACAAGTTCGAGGTGCTGGACGTGGACAGCTACCGGATCGACCAGGTGATGGTCACCAAGATCTGATGCGCGCAGCGGCTATCCGTTGAAATCCCAGCTCCTGCGGGCTCCCAGCACGGCGTTCGGGTAAGGCGCCTTGCCCCGGCTGCCGTTGTAGCGGCCCAGCGCCATGAACAGGTCGCCACGCTCACGCTCGAGATAGTGCCGCAGGATCACGCAGCCAAAACGCAGGTTGGTCTGCATGTGGAAAAGCTTGCCGGCATCACCATCCCCGATCACACGCGTCCAGAAGGGCATGACCTGCATGTAGCCGCGCGCGCCCGCGCTGGACACGGCGAACTTGCGAAAGCCGCTTTCCACCTGGATCAGGCCCAGCACCAGCGCCGTTTCCAGTCCGGCCCGGCGGCTTTCGTACCAGACGGTCTGAAGGAACTCACGGCGCACATCCCAATCGGGCTTGCGCCGCTTCAGGCGCGTGCTCATGGCACCCAGCCACCGCAGGTAAGCCAGACGCGACTCGGTATCGCTGAACTCGGGAACCGGTGGTGCGCTGTTGGCAATGGCCGAACTCAATGCGGTGCGCACGGAGTCCACCAAAGGCTCTTCCACCTGTGCGCCGGCGGTTGCCACACCGGGCAGGCCCAACAGGACCAGCGGACCCGGGGCCAGCAGCAGTGAAAGGCAGTGACGTCGCGCGATCACACGCCCAGCCGGCCCTTCACGAAGTCAAACACTTCGCCCGCCGGCACCTTGGTGGCCGCCGTGTCTCGACGGTGCTGGTATTCAAGCTGGCCCTCTTTCAGGCCGCGGTCTGAAATGACCACGCGGTGCGGTACGCCAATGAGTTCCCAGTCGGCGAACATCGCCCCGGGACGCTCTCCACGGTCGTCCAGCAGGACATCCACGCCAGCCGCGAGCAATTCGTCGTGCAACTTGTCCGCCGCCGCCTTGACTTCGGCGCTGCGGTCCATGCCAATGGGACAGATGACGACGGTAAACGGCGCGATGGCGTCTGGCCAGATGATGCCGCGCTCGTCATGGTTCTGCTCTATGGCCGCGGCCGGCAGACGCGTGATGCCGATGCCATAGCAACCCATTTCCATGAGTTGCGGTTTGCCGTTTTCGTCCAGAAAACTGGCATTCATGGCCTTGCTGTACTTGGTGCCCAGGTAGAACACGTGCCCAACCTCAATGCCGCGCTCGATGGCCAGCACACCCTTGCCATCGGGCGAAGCGTCGCCCTCGACGATGTTGCGGATGTCCGCCACCACGGCGGGCTCAGGCAGATCACGACCCCAGTTGACGCCCGTGATGTGGAAATCCAGCTCGTTGGCCCCGCAGATCCAGTCCGCCATCACCGCCACGTCACGGTCCGCCACCACAGACACCGGCTTGAGCAGTCCGATCGGGCCCAGGTAGCCCGGCTTGGCGCCGAAATGGTCCTCGATTTCCGCCACCGTGGCAAAGCGGAAGCCAGCGTCCAGCCCCGGCACCTTGCCGACCTTGATTTCGTTCATGTCATGGTCGCCGCGCAACAGCAGCAACCAGATCCGGGACTTGACCACTTCGCCATGCTCGTTCAGCTGGTCGGTCGCCAGCACCAGCGACTTCACCGTCGTCTGCAACGGCACACCCAGCAACGCTGCAACGTCGGCACACGTGCTTTTGCCCGGAGTCGGCGTCCTGGTCATGGACTGGGTGGCTGCGGGACGCGGGCCCTGGGGCGCCAGCGCCTCGGCCTTTTCAATGTTGGCGGCGTAATCGCTGTCGGGGCAATAGACGATGGCGTCCTCGCCGGTGGCGGCAATCACCTGGAACTCTTCGGACAGGTCGCCCCCAATGGCGCCGCTGTCTGCAGCCACGGCACGGTATCGCAGACCGAAGCGGTCGAAAATCGCGCGGTAGGCCTTGGCCATCACCTGGTAACTGGCTTTGGCTGAAGGAACGTCGCGGTCAAAGCTGTACGCGTCCTTCATGATGAATTCACGGCTTCGCATCACGCCGAACCGCGGACGGCGTTCGTCGCGGAATTTCGTCTGGATGTGATAGAGGTTCTTGGGCAACTGCTTGTAACTGCGCAGCTCCTGGCGGGCGATGTCGGTCACGACTTCTTCGCTGGTGGGCTGGATGATGAAATCACGGTCATGGCGGTCTTTCACGCGCATGAGTTCCGGACCCATCTTTTCCCAGCGGCCGGTTTCCTGCCAGTACTCCGCCGGCTGGACCACAGGCATGAGCAGCTCCACGGCGCCGGCTCGGTTCATTTCCTCGCGTACGATCGCCTCCACCTTGCGCACGACGCGCAAGCCCATGGGCATGTAACTGTAGATGCCCGCGCCCAGCTTCTTGATCATGCCGGCACGCATCATGAGCTGGTGACTCACGACCTCGGCGTCGGCGGGTGCTTCCTTGAGGGTGGAAATGAAGAACTGGGAGGCTTTCATCAGGGGGGAATTCGTCCGTAGGTACCAAGCCCCTTGCCCGCCTTGCACCGGCGTGCATAATGAACTCAGTTTAAAAATTTGGGGTTTGATTATGCTTGACCGGGACGGCTTTCGGCCGAACGTCGGCATCATCCTGCTCAACCAGAAAAACCAGGTGTTCTGGGGCAAGCGCATCCGCACCCACAGCTGGCAGTTCCCGCAGGGCGGCATTGACCGGGGCGAAAGCCCGGAGCAGGCCATGTTCCGGGAACTGCATGAAGAAGTGGGGCTTCAGCCGGAGCATGTGCGCATCATTGCCCGCACCCGTGACTGGTTGCGCTACGAGGTGCCAGACCGGTACATCCGGCGCGATGCGCGGGGCCACTACAAGGGTCAGAAGCAGATCTGGTACCTGCTGCAGCTGGTCGGCCATGACTGGAACCTGAACCTGCGCGCCACCAATCACCCCGAGTTCGACGCCTGGCGCTGGAACGACTACTGGGTACCGCTGGATGTCGTGGTGGAGTTCAAGCGCGGCGTCTATGAGATGGCACTGACTGAGCTGGCGCGTTACCTGCCCCGTTACGACCATCGCAACCGCTATCTGCGCAGTGGCATGCGCACGCGCGAGCATGACACCCACGACGGCCCCCAGGAACCAATCCTGCCGGGAGCGGGCTTTGAGCTTCCACCTGGCGCCACCTTCGAACCCGACCCCCAGACCGGCATGGACGCGCAACCGGCGAAAGGCCAACATGCACCTTCGTGAATGGCTGGCCGCTGGACTGGCTGCCGCCAGCATCTCGGCCACGGCCCAGTTGTCCGCGCCCGACCCGGACTGGAAAGAACAGGATGCACCGCCGCCCCCGGCTTTCGCTGTGGACCGGCTGGTGCCGTTTGATGTCAGCGTGGGCTCGGCGCTTCGTTTCGGCGTGGACCCGGCCACCATCCAGATCGGACGCGACGGCGTGGTGCGCTATGTCATAGTGGCCCGCAGCGCTTCCGGAACGGTCAATGCCATGTATGAAGGCATACGGTGCAGCACGGGAGAAATGCGTACCTATGCGCGCCACAACGCGGACAGCGGCTGGACCCGGGCCGACAGCAACGATTGGCGCTCCATGTGGGGCAGTGCACCTTCCAGACACACGCTGATGTTTGCCAGGCAGGGTGGCTGCATGGGCAATGCGCCTCCGCGTTCTGTCGATGAAATCGTGCGCTCGCTGCGCAACCAGGATCTTGAAAAGCGTGCCAGCTAGCGCGTGAGCACCAGGTTGTCGCGATGGACCATTTCGGGCTCTGCGACATAGCCCAGCATGCGCTCAAATTCAACCGATGGCTTGCGGCAGATCAGGCGGGCTTCCGCACTGGAATAGTTCGCAAGGCCGCGCGCAATTTCCACGCCTTGCTGGCTGCGCACCGCAATCACATCGCCACGTGAGAAATCGCCTTCGACGGCAGTCATGCCGATGGGCAACAGGCTCTTGCCCTCGTCGCGCACCTTGCTGACTGCACCGTCGTCCACCACCACAGCGCCACGCAACTGCAGGTGATCGGCCATCCATTGCTTGCGGGCCTGCTTTTTCTGCGTTTGCGCCACCAGCAACGTGCCGATGGGCTGCCCACTGGCCAGCCGAAGCAGGGCGTCAGGCTCGCGGCCCCACGCAATCACGGTCGAAGCGCCCGAGCCTGCTGCTCGGCGGGCCGCCAATACCTTGGTGATCATTCCGCCGCGGCCAATGCTGGAGCCAGCGCCTCCTGCCATGGCCTCAAGAGCCGGGTCACCAGCCTTGGCTTCGTGGATGAACACGGCAGACGGGTCCTTGCGCGGGTCGGCGCTGAACAGGCCTTTCTGGTCGGTCAGGATCACCAGGGCATCCGCTTCCACCAGGTTGGCCACCAGGGCGCCCAGCGTGTCGTTGTCGCCGAACTTGATTTCGTCGTTGACGACTGTGTCATTTTCGTTGATGACCGGCACCACCTGCAGCCGTAAAAGGGTCAGCAGCGTGGAACGGGCATTGAGGTAACGCTCCCGGTCGGCCAGGTCTGCGTGGGTCAGCAGTACCTGGGCCGAACCCAGGCCGTTCTCGCGCAGTTTGGTTTCGTACATTTGGGCCAGGCCCATCTGCCCGACCGCCGCAGCCGCCTGCAGTTCATTGATTTCGTGCGGACGAACCGTCCACCCCAGGCGCTTCATGCCCTCTGCCACCGCGCCGCTGGACACCATGACCACTTCACGCCCGTCCCGGGTCAGCGCGGCCAACTGGCGGCACCATTCGCCGATGGCCACTTCATCCAGTCCACGGCCTTCGTTGGTGACCAGGCTGGAGCCGACCTTGACCACGATCCGCCGGGCGTCACGCAGGACCGTTGACGAGACTGCTGAGTTCATTCTTCTGGTTTGCTGACGAACCGGGGGTCTATTTCCACCGGCGCCTGTTCTGCAATATGTTGCGCACTGATGTGCTTGTAGATGGCCTTGACCAGGGGCTCGCAGCCCTCCCGGGTCAGCGCCGAAATCTCGAACACCGGCCCCTTGTAGCGGAACCGTTTGACGAAATCGGCCACACGCGCGGCACGCTCATCTGCCGGCACCATGTCGAGCTTGTTCAACACCAGCCAGCGAGGCTTCCTGTACAAGGCTTCGTCGTACTTCTTCAGTTCGGCAACGATCGCCTTGGCCTGAGCCACCGGATCCACGGCGTCATCGAACGGCGCCATGTCCACCAGATGCAGCAACAGCCGCGTGCGCTGCAGGTGCCGCAGGAACTGGTGCCCCAGGCCGGCACCATCGGATGCCCCCTCGATCAGGCCGGGAACATCCGCCACCACAAAGCTCTGCTCCGGGCCAACCCGCACCACACCCAGGTTGGGATGCAGGGTAGTGAACGGATAGTCCGCAATCTTGGGACGGGCATTGGAAATGGCGGTGATCAGCGTGGATTTGCCCGCATTGGGCATGCCCAGCAAGCCCACATCGGCCAGCACCTTGAGTTCCAGCTTGAGGTTTTTTCGCTCGCCAGGCCAGCCGGGCGTTTTCTGCCGCGGCGCACGGTTGATGGCGCTCTTGAACCGCAGGTTGCCAAAACCGCCGTCGCCGCCTTTGGCGATGGTGATGACTTCGCCGGGCGTCAGCAATTCATACAATACTTCGCCAGTTTCAGCGTCGGTGATGATGGTACCGACCGGCATCTTGAGCGTGATGTCGTCGCCGGCGGCGCCGAACATGTCCGAGCCCATGCCGTGCTGACCCCGCTTGGCTTCATGGCGGCGCGAGAAACGGAAATCAACCAGCGTGTTCAGCGCTG
>CAZUJD010000106.1:0-9847 GCA_964620025.1 uncultured Ramlibacter sp.
CCACCTGGGCCTTGAATTCCGCCACCGTGTAGACCTTGCCATCCAGCGCCAGTTTCACGGACGGACCGCGCAGCCAGGTGCGCAGGTCCACCAGCACCACACCGTCAAACGCCGGCTTGAGCGCGTCGCGCTGTTTCGCCAGGAATTTGGTGTAGTCCACGCAGGGCGGGCAGTCCGACGCGCCCAGGTAAATGAAGACCGGCTTGTCCTGCGCACGTGCCTGGGCGAACGCCGGTGACAGGTCGAACACGCGTTGCGTGAAGCTGAACGGCGGCTGCGGCACCAGTGGCTGGAAGCTGTCCGGTAGGTCGGCGTGAGCCCCGGCGGCGCACAGCAGCAACAGGGCAGGGGCGAGCAGGCGGAGCGGCGCAGGCATGGCCGCGAATCATAGCCGGGCCTTCAGTGCCCTGGCCCGTAGCTCAGCACACTGGCCCGACCCCAGAACACCCGGTACATGAAGACCGTGTAGGCCACGATGGCCGGCAGCGTGATGGCCGTGCCCACAAAGATCACCACCAGAGACTCATGCGCGCTGGCGGCCTGCCAGACAGTGAGCCTGTCGATCACGATGTAGGGGTAGATGCTGTATGCCAGCCCGAAAAACGCCAGCACGAACAGCAGCACCGTGCAGGCAAACACCACCCAGCCATAACCTGCGGCCACCACCCTGGGTTGGCTGATGACGTGGAACGCTGCGTAGAACGCCACGGCACACGCCACGGGGATGGGCAGCAGGCCGATGAACTCCGGCATGCTGAACCATTTGTCAAACACCGTGGGGCTGATGAGTGGCGTGGCCAGCGAAATGCCCACCAGCGCCACACCCATCGGCAGAATCACCGCACGCGCCCAGCCCACGGCCTTGCGTTGCAGTTCGTCCCAGGTCTTCATGATGAGCCAGCCCGCGCCCAGCATGGCATAGGCCGTGGGCAGTGTGAGGGCGATGCCGATGGTGAACAGCAGCGACCAGGCGCCGTTGTCAAACCCCGTGAGCCAGGCACCCAGCATCCAGCCCTGGGCCATGGCGGCCATCAATGAGCCCGCTGCAAACAGGCCGTTCCACAGCGCCTTGCGCTCGGCGCGTGCCTTCACGCGGAAGTCAAACGACACGCCGCGCAGCGTCAGGCCGATCAGCATGACTGCCACCGGCAGGTACAGCGCCTGCAGCACCAGGCCGTGCGCCTTGGGAAAGGCGACCAGCAGCACGCCGATGCCCAGCACCAGCCAGGTTTCGTTGGCGTCCCAGAATGGACCGATGCTGGAGACCATGACGTCCTTGTCGGCATCGCTGCCAAAGGGCAGCAGGATGCCCACGCCCAGGTCGTAGCCGTCCAGCACCACATACGCCAGCAACGACAGGCCCATGACGGCCATGAAGATGAGGGGAAGGATTTCATGGAAGCTCATGCATGGCTCCTGTTCAGGCCGTGCCGCCGATGGGCGTGACGCCCTGGGGGCTGCGGGGTGATTCGGGCGCGGGCATGGCCGGGTGCTGCGCCATGTACATCAGCACCAGCACATACGACACCAGCAGGAAGGCATACACCGCCAGGTAGGCGACCAGCGTGGCCAGCACCATGCCGCCCCCATGCGGCGCCACCAGGTCTGCGGTGCGCAGCACACCGTACACCAGGAACGGCTGGCGGCCGATCTCGGTCACGTACCAGCCGGCCAGCGTGGCCACCCAGCCCGAAAACGTCATGCCCGCCAGCAGTCGCAGCTGCCAGCGCGAGAAGGGCGAGCCCTCCGCCTTGCGGCTCTTGCGGTTGCGCCACAGCGTCCATGCGGTCCACCAGGACACAGCCAGCATCAGCGTGCCGATACCGACCATGACGCGGAAGCTCCAGAACACGGGCGCGACAGGCGGGTGCGCGTTGGGGAATTCATTGAGCCCCCTGATCTCGGCGTCGATGTCGTGCGCCAGGATCAGGCTGGCCAGCTTGGGCACCTGGATGGCGTAGTCGGTGCGGGCTTCTTTTTCATTGGGCCAGCCAAACAGTGTGAGCGGTGCGCTCTTTTCGGTGTGCCAGATGCCCTCAATGGCGGCGAGCTTGGCGGGCTGGTGCTGCAGTGTGTTCAGGCCGTGCATGTCGCCCGCCAGGATCTGCAGCGGGATGGCCATGGCCGCCGCCACCACGGCGGTGTGCAGCGCGCGGTGCGTGCCGGCGTTGGCCGTCTTGCGCAGCAGCTGCCAGGCCGACAGGCCCGCGATCAGGAAGGCCGCCGTGAGCGTGGACGCCAGCAGCTTGTGCGCCAGGCGGTAGGGGAACGAAGGGTTGAACACGATCGCCCACCAGCTGTCGGCATGCAGCACACCGTCCATGAGGGTGTAGCCCGCCGGCGTCTGCATCCACGAATTGAGGCTCAGGATCCAGAAGGCCGACAGCGTGGTGCCTGCGGCCACCATCAGCGTGGCCATCAGGTGCACACGGTCGGACACCCGGCCGCGCCCAAACAGCATCACGCCCAGGAAGGTGGCCTCCAGAAAGAAAGCCGTGAGCACTTCGTAGCCCAGCAACGGCCCGGCAATGTTGCCGGCCCGCTCCATGAAGCCGGGCCAGTTGGTTCCGAACTGGAAGCTCATGGTGATGCCCGACACCACACCCAGCGCAAAGCTCAGGGCAAAGACCTTGGTCCAGAAGTAGTAGGCCTCTTCCCAGGCCGGCGCGGCCGCCGTGCCACGGGCCGCGCTGTGGCGCATTCGGAAATACACCAGAAACCAGCACAGCGCGATGTTGATGCTCGGGAACAGGATATGGAAACTGATGTTCGCGGCGAACTGGATGCGCGAGAGCAGCAGGGCGTCCATGTCAATCGTCCTTGCGGCTTGCGCGGCCCGTCATGCGGTCCTTGAACTCCAGCACCCTGGTCACCGTCGCGCCCATGCCCATGAGCTGCAGGGCAGTTTCGGGGGCGAGTTTCTGCACATCGTCAAACCAGGTCATGAGCCGGTCGATCAGCTCGTGCATCTGGCGCATGCGCTCCTGCGCATGGCGTTCGGCATCGTTGACCGGTGTTTCCAGCAGTGCCATGCGCAGCATCGACAGTGTGGGTTCGATTTCGCGGCGGCGCCGCTCTTCGGCCAGCACGCGAAAGATCTCCCACACATCACCCGGTGCTTCAAAGTACTCGCGCCGGTCACCGCTTTGGTGGCGCAGCTTCACCAGCCGCCAGGCCTGCAGTTCCTTCAGGCCCATGCTCACGTTGGAGCGCGAAAACTCCAGTGTCTCGGCAATCTCGTCGGCATTCAGCGCGCGTTGCGAAATGAAGATCAGCGCATAGATCTGGCCGACCGTGCGGTTGATGCCCCATTTGCTGCCCATCTCGCCAAAGTGGGAAACAAACTGGCGGGACAGGGGCGGGAGGGTGTCGTTGAGTGGCATGGTTTGATTATGATCAATTATTCCTGAGATTTCAATAATTACTGAAAATACAGGAGTCAATCCGGGTGTATATACTGTTCAAATGAACAGTGTTTTCATCCCGCCCGCAGCCATCAAGGGTCGTGGCGCTGCCAGTCGCCTGGCCAGCCGCTTCGAGCGTGATGAGCGCGGGGCGTTCGACGACGGCTGGGGTACCGTGGATGAGGCGCAAGGCCAGAAACCTCCATCACCGGCAACACAGGTCACGTTCGAAGACGCGCGCAGCATCATCAGCCGCAACGACTCGCCCGATATCTACTTCGAGCATTCCATCAATCCCTACCGCGGTTGCGAACACGGCTGCATCTACTGCTATGCCCGGCCCACGCACAGTTACCTGGGCCTGTCGCCGGGGCTGGACTTTGAAACCCGGCTGATTGCCAAACGCAACATCGCCACCGTGCTGCGCTGCGAGCTGGCGCGACCGTCCTATGTTCCGACCGGACTGGCCGTGGGCACGGTGACCGACTGCTACCAGCCCGTGGAACGCGAACTGAAGCTCACCCGGTCGGTCATCGAGCTGTTCAACGAGACCCACCATCCACTGGGCCTGGTCACCAAGTCAAGCGGGGTGGAGCGCGACATGGACCTTCTCGTGCCCATGGCGCAGCGCGGGCTGGCCGCGGTGTACGTCACCGTCACCACGCTGGACCCGGCGCTGGCACGGATACTGGAGCCGCGCGCTGCCGCGCCGCATCGGCGACTGCGAACCATCCGCGAGCTGACAGGACAGGGCGTTCCCGTGGGCGTGAGCGTGGCGCCGCAGATTCCGTTCATCAACGACGACATGGAGCAGGTGCTGGAGGCAGCCTGGGACGCCGGCGCGCGCAGCGCGTTCTATACCGTGTTGCGCCTTCCCTGGGAGGTCGCGCCGCTGTTTCGCGAATGGCTGGCCGTGCATTACCCGCAGCGTGCCGACCGGGTGATGGCGCGCATCCACGACATGCGCGGCGGCAAGGACTACGACGCCGACTTTTCCACGCGCATGAAGGGCCAGGGCCTGTGGGCCCAGCTGATCGCCCAGCGGTTTCACAAGACCTGTGATCGGCTGGGCTTCAACCGCGAGCGCGTTGTGCTGGACATCACGGCGTTCCGGCGTCCGTCGGCGGCCGGCCAGCAGCACCTTTTCTAGCTGGCCGCCGGTGGCGCATCGGCCGGTATGCTCAGGCGCACACGGGTGTCGCCCGGGGTGGATGTGACCTGCAGTGTGGCGCCCAGCGATGCGGCACGCTGACGCATGTTGGCCAGACCGCGGCCGCCTTGCGCGCCGGTGGCATCAAAGCCCTGGCCGTTGTCGGTGATGGTGATTTCGATGGTCGGCGTGCCGTCCTGGTCAACCTGCTGCGCCGACAGCCGTGCCGACGTGGCGGCGGAGTGCACCACCATGTTGGTGAAAGCCTCGAACAGGATCATCTGCAGCTGGTACGACTGGCGCACGCCCCAGCCCGGCATCTGCGGCAGGCGGCTCACGTCCCACTGCAGCTGGATGGCGGCAGCCTGCAGGCGCGGCGCCAGGCGGTAGCGGCTGGCGCCCAGCACGGACGCGATGTCGCCGTCGGTTTCCTGCATCGCGTCCACGGTGATCTTCAGCTGGTCGACCGCGCCGCGCAGCTGGCGCGTGATGTCGTCGCGCGAGGCCGTGGGTTGCTGCGCCACGCGCAGCGCGCCCACCAGCTGGCTGCCCAGGCCGTCGTGCAGGTCGCGCATCAGGCGCTGGCGCTCTTCGGCCGCGCCGCGCAGTTTTTCTTCGGCGCGCTGGCGCTCGAAAGCGGCGCCCAGCTCGGCATCGCGTGCGCGCAGCTGCTCGCTCAGGTTGTCGTTGGCTGCGCGCGCAGCGGCGCTTTCCTTGCGCAGCCGCTCGGCAATGATCCAGGCCAGCGACACGCCAAAGCCCACCCAGGCAAAGCGGATCCAGGGCACCACGTCATAGTTGTTGGCCGACAGCCGCAGCACCAGTACATCGCGCAGGGCGCAGGCCACGATCAGGCCCACGGCCACGCCCAGGATGCGTTTTTCGTACACGTTGGTTCGGACCGCCGCCGAGATCACCACCCAGGCCATTGCAATGCTGGTGATGGTGATCAGCAGCTGGAACAGCGGGGGCAGCCACAGCGCGCCGCCCAGCATCGTCCACAGCGCCGCCGGAACCGCCAGCACGACCAGGACGTTGGCCATGCGGGCGACGCGGCCCTTTTCAAACCCCATGATGGTCAGCGCAAACCGGCACAGCAGCGGCGGCGCGGCATTGAAGGCCGCCAGCGGTATCACGCCCCACCAGGGCCAGGGCAGCGGCGCGTGCTCGACCAGCACCCGCACGGTCTGCACCGCCCACAGCAGCTCGCCCACGCCGTAGGCCAGGTAGGCCGGGTCACGCTGGCGAAACCACAGCAGCAGTGCCAGCAGGCCCAGCACCACGCTGACGATCACTACCACCCGTGCGCCGGAGATCTGCCAGAAGTGGTTGGCCTGGTAGATGGCGTAGACCTCCTGCTCGGGGCCGGCCGTGACCTGTGACAAACCGCCCTGGCGACCACCGGTGGCGCCAATGTCGATGTCGATCAGCGTCACCGGCTCCAGCAGCCGCGGCGGGATGACAAAGTAGCGCGGCTCGGTGGCCGAGTCATCGTGCAGGTTGGCCGGCACGGTGCCAAAGCTGGCGAGCTGGTCACCATTGACACGGATGGCATACGTGTTGCCCAGGCGGGGGATGTACAGCGCCAGCGGTGCCGAGGTGTCGGCGACCTCCACGCGCAGGCGAAATCGGGCCTGGCCGCTCACGGCGCCGTGCAGCTTGTCCCAGTGGTAGGGCAGGCCCAGTCGGGCGGCAGGTTGGGTGACGCCCGCCACAGTGGCACTGACATCGGCATGCTGCAAGGTCACCGTGGCTGCCTGTGCTGCGGCGCCTGGCCCCCACAGGCACCATAGCCAGACCACCAGCAGCCAGCGTTGCAGCGGGCTCATGCAGAAGGTTGCGCCGGCCGACCCTGGCGCTGCAGGCTGCCCGACAGCAGGCCCATCTTCTGGGCCTCGAACACGGCTTCGCTGCGGCTGTGTACCGCCAGCTTGGTGTAGGTGTTCTTGATGTGGGTTTGCACGGTGTTGACCGTCACGGACAGCAGTGATGCGATCTCGCCGTAGGTATAGCCACGCGCGATCAGGTCCAGCGCCTCCTGCTCGCGCGGCGTCAGCCGGATGGACCCGTCGTCAGCGGTCGCCTGGCTTTGGGCCTGCAGCGCCGGCTGGGCCCGAAGCAACAGCTTGCGCGCCACCAGCGGGCTCATGGGTGAGCCGCCCTGGCGCAGGTCGGTGATGAAGCGCGCCACATCCAGCTGGTCGGCGTCTTTCAGGAGGTAGCCCACGGCACCGGCCTCGATCGAGTCAATCACATTCCTTTCGTCGCCAAACATGGTGATCACCATGATGTCGCACCGGGGATGGCGGGCTGCGCAGACCTTGATCAGGTCAATGCCCGATCCGTCGGGCAGCCCCAGGTCGGTCAGCAACACGTCCACCGGGTGCTCCATCAGCCATTGGCGCGCAGGGGCCAGGCTGTCGAACCAGGCCGCGACCTGCATGCCCGGCTGCGCGTTGATGGCGGCGCACAGCGTTTCGCGCAGCGGCTTGTCGTCCTCGACGACCGCGATCGACACAACCGGCTGCAGGGGTTCAGGCACCATGGCGTTGAGCATACCCCCGGTGGGTGGGCCGGGTCCTTCACATGAACATGTGACAGAGCGTATGCAATGGCCGGCCCCGGCGGCCAGGTCAGGTGGTGGGTGACACCAGCCACCAGGCTGCGGCGCAGGCTGCCGTGCCGGCCAGCAGGGCCAGCAGGTGAACGCGCAGCTGGCGGGCCCCCGACAGGCGCCTGACGGGCATGCCGCGCAGCCAGAGCCAGGGCACCAGCGCCAGCGCCGGGACGGTGACCGCCAGTTGCCAGGGCAGCAGGGGGCCGCGCAGCCAGGCCCATGTGGTCAGCCATGCACCGGCCAGCAGCAGGACCAGCACCACCAGCTTGAGCGCGTTGCCCCAGCCCAGCAAACCCATCAGCAGCGCGGCGGTACCGGCGGCCAGCAGGGCAAAGGCGATGGCATCCACCGGATGGGCCCGCTCCAGCAGCGCCAGACCCAACGGCGCGTTGCATGCCAGCGCCAGCCACAGGCAGGTGACCAGCATCACCCAGCCGGGGTGGGTGGCGAGCCGGGTTTCACCAGGGCCGAAGACCGACGCATAGCCGGTGGAGCGAAAGAGTTTCAGGCGCATGGCCCCGCATTTTGCGCCGTTTTTGGCGGGTACCGGCGACGGTTGACGACCGGTAACACGCGCAGCGCTCAGGCGTTGAAGAATCCCTTGAGCTTGTCCGTCCAGCTTTGCCCGTCAGGCGAATGCTTGGCGCCGCCCTTGCGCAGGGAGTCGTCCAGTTCCTTGAGCAGCCTGCGCTGGTGCTCGGTCAGCTTGACCGGCGTTTCCACCGAGATGTGGCAGTACAGGTCGCCCGGGTAGCTGGAGCGCACACCCTTGATGCCCTTGCCGCGCAGGCGGAACTGCTTGCCGGCCTGGGTGCCTTCGGGGATGTCGATCGCGGCCTTGCCGGCCAGCGTGGGCACCTCGATCTCGCCACCCAGCGCCGCCGTGGTGAAGCTGATTGGCACCGAGCAGTGCAGGTCGTCGCCGTCACGCTCGAAGATGTCGTGCTTTTTCAGGCGGATCTCGATGTACAGGTCGCCCGGTGGGCCGCCGTTGGTGCCCGGCTCGCCGTTGCCGGCACTGCGGATGCGCATGCCGTCGTCGATGCCCGCCGGGATTTTGACTTCCAGCGTCTTTTGCCGCTTGATCTTGCCCTGGCCGTGGCAGGTGGTGCAGGGCTCGGGGATGATCTTGCCCGTGCCCCGGCAGTGCGGGCAGGTCTGCTGCACGCTGAAGAAACCCTGGCGCATCTGCACCACGCCCTGGCCGTTGCAGGTCGAGCAGGTCTTGGCCTGTGTGCCCGGCTTGGCGCCGCTGCCGTGGCAGGTATCGCAGGAATCCCAGCTGGGGATGCGGATCTGTGCTTCCTTGCCGCCCGCGGCTTCTTCGAGCGTGACTTCCATGGCGTAGCTCAGGTCGCTGCCGCGGTACACCTGGCGCCCGCCCCCACGCCCGCGCCCGCCGCCGAACACGTCGCCGAAGATGTCGCCAAAGGCCTCGGCAAAGCCGCCAAAGCCTTCGCCGCCCGGCCCGCCGGGGCCGCGCATGTTGGGGTCCACGCCCGCATGGCCGTACTGGTCGTAGGCCGCACGTTTTTCCGGGTCCGACAGCATCTCGTAGGCCTCTTTGGCCTCCTTGAACTTGACCTCGGCTTCCTTGGCCGCGTCACCCTGGTTGCGGTCAGGGTGGTGCTTCATCGCCAGCTTGCGATAAGCCTTCTTGATTTCTTCTTCCGAGGCGTTTTTGGGTACGCCCAGGATGTCGTAAAAGTCTCTTTTGGTGGCCATGTTCTCAACCAGGAAAAAACTGAAAAGCCCGAACGAAGGTTTCTCCGTTCGGGCCGAGCCTGTCAAAGCCCTCGCAAGGCTTTAGCCCTTCTTGACTTCCTTGACCTCGGCGTCAACCACGTTGTCGTCCTGCGGCTTCTGCGAAGCAGCTTCCGCGCCACCGCTGGCGCCTGCGCCGGCTGCCGCCGCCTGGGCCGCCTGTGCGGCCTGCTGGTCGGCGTACATCTTCTCGCCCAGCTTCTGGCTCACGGTCATCAGCGCATTGCTCTTGTCGTCAATGGCAGCCTTGTCGTCGCCCTTGAGCGCGTCTTCCACTTCCTTGACGGCAGCTTCGATCTTTTCCTTTTCGCCGGCTTCGAGCTTGTCGCCGTACTCGCCCAGGCTCTTCCTGACGCTGTGCACCAGCGCTTCGCCCTGGTTGCGGGCCTGCACCAGCTCGAGCTTTTTCTTGTCCTCGGCGGCGTTCAGCTCGGCGTCCTTCACCATCTTCTGGATTTCTTCTTCCGACAGGCCGGAGTTGGCCTTGATGGTGATCTTGTTTTCCTTGCCGGTGCCCTTGTCCTTGGCGGACACGTGCAGGATGCCATTGGCGTCGATGTCAAAGGACACTTCGATCTGAGGCGTGCCGCGCGCAGCCGGCGGGATGCCTTCGAGGTTGAATTCGCCCAGCAGCTTGTTGCCGGTGGCCATCTCGCGCTCGCCCTGGTACACCTTGATCGTCACGGCCGGCTGGTTGTCGTCGGCGGTGGAGAAGGTCTGCGCGAACTTGGTCGGGATGGTCGTGTTCTTGGAAATCATCTTGGTCATGACACCGCCCAGGGTCTCAATGCCCAGCGACAGCGGCGTCACGTCCAGCAGCAGCACGTCCTTGCGGTCGCCCGACAGCACCTGGCCCTGGATCGCGGCGCCCACGGCCACGGCTTCATCGGGGTTGACGTCCTTGCGCGGCTC
>CAZUJD010000107.1:0-6330 GCA_964620025.1 uncultured Ramlibacter sp.
CCGCTCCCCGCACCTGTGGAAACGTGAGGGCGGCCAGTGGGCCCTGCGCCACGCTGTCTGGCAGGGTTCCTGAGGTCCGGGCCATGACGACCTCCCCGCGCGTCATCTCCTTTCGCGACAACGTAGCCAACCAGCATGGTGCGGTGTTCCGTTCGTCCGGCATCTTCTACCTGCCACCTTCGGTGAGGGTGCGAACCACGTTGAGTATCCTGAATTACTGGGCGCTCAAACGCGAGTTGCAGGTAGGCGTGGTGGCCAGCACGCGCGCCATGGACGGTACCCTCATGGGACGTCAGCGGCTTCGGTTTGAGCAGGGACAGGTCGTCAACTACACGCCTGATGTGCCCCCGGATTTTGAAGGCAGCGTGGAAATCGAGGTTTTCGCGGCGGACAACATGGTCATCCCCTATGCCGCCATCATCGCGTGGTACCAGACATCCCAGGGCCTGAGCCTGGTGCATAGCTATGCGCGAGCCTATTCCAGCCACGAAGTCGAGGAGCGCCGCACGGTTACGCGTGGCCGTGAGGGTTGCTGGACCTTGCTTGATACCGCTCAGAACCGGTCGTTTGCAGTGTTTCACAACGGGCCCGTGGCAGTGGCGGCCCAGCCGGTGGCCCTGCGGGTCACCAACAGCCAAGGCCAGTCACGCGAGGTTCGATGGCAGCAGGCCGCCTTGCGACCCTACGAGTCCGTCAAGGTGCTGCCTGGTGAGCACATTGCAGATCTTGCCGCGTTTCTCGGCGGGCGGCCGGGCCAGGCGGAATTTGACTATGAGTTGGGAGATGCGTTTACCCGCATGCTGGTGGGCAATGAGCGGGTGGATGGCAGCGACCTGCAAGTGACGCACTCCAATTTCAACTACACCGTGCAGCCCACCGACATGGCAGGGCCGGATGCTTCGGGTTGGATGGAAGTCCCTGATATGCAGGTGGCCACGACCGTAGTGCAGGTGTACCCCCAATCCGTTCAGGGTTCCTACCGCAGCGTGGACAGTGCCGGCAACCAGACGGAATTTGTCACTGGCGACGTGGTGACCCTGGCCCCCCCGGTTCCGACCAGCCTGCGATTCAGCGCGGTTGTTGGTGAGTTCCCCACTCGGCTTGTGACGGGCCTGCGCGTGTCCCAGTCTGCGCATAGGCTGCCCAATGAATGCTCCCTCGGCGTCATCACATCTTTGCAGCCACCCAAGCGGTTGTGGTGGGGCCCTCTACGGTGTGATGACGGCGCCAGGTCGAAACTGGTTGTGCACGACCTGCCGCAGGTGTATGGCGGTATCCCTGACGACACGCCGCTGACCATGCGTTTGTATTCCGCTGGCAGCCACAAGCCACTGGAAATCAGCCTGTCTGTGCCTGACCTTGAGTCCCTCAGTCGCGGCGAGCCTGTGGACCGGTTGTGGCCGCGGGCGGCAGACTTTCTTGGAGGCCAGCCGGGTTACTACACGGTGTTTTGTCCTTATGGCGGGCTAACGGTTTATACATTGACCGAAAATCCTCATGGAAGCGTCTGTCTGGAGCACGGGTTCTGATGGGTAACGTGCGCGTGATCGCAAGGCTGGACATCAAGGGGCCCAACCTCATCAAGGGCATTCACCTGGAGGGGCTGCGCGTGGTAGGCGACCCGCATGAGCATGCCATGCGCTATTACCAAGATGGGGCTGACGAACTGCTGTTTATCGACATCGTGGCAAGCCTTTACCAGCGCAACAACCTTACCGACCTCATCAAGCGGATCGCTGACCAGATCTACGTACCCATCACGGTGGGAGGAGGTATCCGTTCACTTTCGGATGTCAGCAACATGATGCACTCTGGCGCGGACAAGGTGGCCATCAACACAGCCGCCGTGGCGCGCCCGGAACTGGTTACCGAGGTGGCCTATCGTTATGGCTCGCAGTGCATGGTGATCGGCATCGAGGCCAAGCAGGTGGGCGAGGGTCGCTGGGAGGCATACACCGACAACGGGCGTGAACGCACCGGCCGTGATGTGGTCCAGTGGGCGCGCGAGGCGGTTGATCGCGGAGCCGGCGAGCTGCTGCTGACTTCGGTGGATCGGGAGGGTACGCGCAGGGGATTCGATCTGGCGCTGGTGCAGAGTGTGTGTGATGCGGTGAATGTGCCTGTCACGGCCAGTGGGGGTTTCGGTCAGCCCGATGATCTGGTGCACGCCACTCGTTGTGGGGCCTCCGGTGTCGCTGTGGCGGATGCGCTGCACTGGAAACGCTGGGCGCTGCCGGACATCAAGGCTGCCGGATCAGCGGCAGGGCTGGACCTGCGCACCGATGTGCAGGTGGTGCCATGAGTCAGCAGGTCACTGTTCTGGACTATGGCATCGGCAACCTTCTGAATGTTTGCCGCGCCCTTGAGGCCATGGGTGCGACAGTTCAGTTGGCCAGCCGCGCGCAGCCCGGCATAGGTGATGCTTCCCGCATGGTCCTGCCGGGCGTAGGTGCCTTCGGCGACGGAATGCAGGAGATGAAAAAGCGTGGCCTGGACGATGTGGTGAAGCGGTTTGCCCAGACCCAGCGACCCTTCCTGGGCATCTGCGTGGGCATGCAGATGCTGTTCGATGCAAGCGAGGAAATGGGTGAACACCTGGGTCTGGGTTTGATGGGTGGCCGTGTGGCGCCGGTGCCTGCTGCCGGTCTGGACGGCCAGCCACATCGTATTCCGCATATCGGCTGGCGTGAACTGCGCATGGTGCGAGCGTGGGAGGGCACCGTTCTGCAGGATATGGAGCCCGGCATGCGCGTGTATTTCGTGCATTCTTTCGCAGCTGTCCCGGCCGACCGGGGCGTGATTTTGGCGGAGTCGGTCTATGACGGCATGCCCATCTGCGCTGCGGTGCAGAAAGACAATCTCTTGGGGTGTCAGTTTCACCCCGAGCGCAGCGCCGCGGGGGGGCTGCGTATGTTGCGCAGGTTTCTGGCGTCATGAGCACCGGCGTCATTGCAACCATCTGCGCCAGGGGCGGCAGCAAAGGGCTGCCGGGCAAGAACCTGCGTGAGCTGCAGGGCTTGCCGCTTATCGCCCACAGCATCCTTCAGGCGCAGGCGTGCGGGGCAGTTGCCGCCGTGTATGTCTCGACGGACGATGCGTCGATTGCGCAGATCGCACGTGACGCAGGCGCGCGCGTACCTTTTCTGCGGCCGGCAGCGCTGGCCTCGGACGAGGCCCCGAAACTGCCCGCCCTGGAGCACCTGGTGGACTGGGTTGAGCAGCATGAAGGGCCAGTGCAAACCGTTGTGGATCTGCAACCCACCTCCCCGTTGCGAGTACCTGGGGACATCGACGCGGCGATACGGGCGGACCGGGACGCGCCGCTCGTGGTCAGTGTGTGCGAGTCGCGCGACAACCCGTATTTCAACCTGGTGGAGCGCGACCAAAACGGCCATGTGACCCTGAGCAAAGGGCTGGGCAGCGGCCGGCGTCAGGACGTGCCCGAGGTGTATGCGTTGAACGGGTCGATCTATGTGTGGCAGCGCGCGGCCCTGCGTTCTGCCGCGCAACAGGGTCTGTGGAGCGTGTCTCGGATTGGACTTTACGTGATGCCTCGTTCGCGATCCGTGGATATCGATGATCTGGAAGACTTCGAATACGCTCAATGGCTGTTGCAACGCCAAAAGGAGCATGCCCCATGAATTTCACTCCGCAGTCGGTCATGGTGATCGCAGAAGCCGGCGTCAACCACAATGGTCAGCTCGACATGGCCTTGCGCCTATGCGATGCAGCGCGTGAAAGTGGGGCGGATGCCGTGAAGTTCCAGACTTTTCGAGCCCAGGACCTCGCGGTTCGTGGCGCGCCCGCGGCCGACTACCAGACACGCCAAACGGGAGATACCGACCAGTTCGCCATGTTGCAGGCACTGGAGCTGGACGAGTCAGACCATGAGGACATCAAGCGTCATTGCGAGCAGATCGGCATCGAGTTTTTCTCGACCCCCTTTTCACTGGAGGCGGTGGACATGCTGGTACGCCTGGGTGTGTCACGCCTGAAGCTGTCGTCGGGTGAGCTGACGCATCAGGCGCTGGTTCAGTATGCAGCGGCCACCCAGCTGCCCCTGCTTGTCTCTACCGGCATGGCAACCCTGGATGAAGTACGGGAAGCGTTGGGCTGGATCGCCGCGGCGCGCGGTGACTTAGAGGGCGTGACTGTCATGCACTGCACTTCGGCTTACCCGGCCCGCGATGTCACCCTGAACTTGCGGGCCATACAGACCATGGCCCGTGACTTGGAAGTGGCCATCGGCTATTCGGACCACAGCACTGGCTTGGAAGCCACTCTCGCCGCCGTGGCGCTGGGCGCCACGGTAATCGAGAAGCATCTCACGCTGGACCGCGACCTGCCGGGCCCGGACCATGCAGCCTCACTGGAGGCGGCGGAGTTTGGCCGCCTGGTACAGGGTGTCAGACGGGTCAGCGCCATGCTGGGCGACGGCATCAAGACACCCCACGAAGAAGAGCGCAACACAGCCGAAGTGGCCCGGCGCAGCGTGGTGGCGGCCGTTGACGTTCCCGCAGGCACAGTTCTCTCGTTGGACATGCTGGCATGCCGCCGGCCTGCAACAGGCATTCGACCCAAGGACCTCCGCCAGGTTGTGGGTCGGGTTGCGGCGTCGGATCTTGCCGCGGGCACAGTACTGCAATGGGCATCGCTTGAGCCAGGGCAGAGCGTTGCATGAGTGCCACGACACCGCGCAAGGTGGTCTATCTGAGCGGGACTCGAGCCGACTTTGGACTGATGGCGTCCACTCTACGCCGACTGGCTGACCGGGTGGAATTGGGCGTGGTGGTGACTGGCATGCACCTCGATCCTGCTTTTGGTGACACCGTGCGTGACATCGAGTACTCGGGCTTGCGCATATTGGGCCGCGTGCCCATGGATCTGTCCCACCGTGACGGCGCGGGTATGGCCCGCGCCGTAGGGCAGTGCCTAGCCGAACTGACCGGTTTGTTGCAGGAGCTCAAACCCGATGTGCTGATCCTGTTGGGGGATCGGGGTGAAATGCTGGCTGGCGCAATCGCAGCACTGCACGTGGGCATCGTGACGATCCACATTCATGGAGGCGAACGGTCTGGCACGGTGGATGAGCCTGTGCGACATGCCATCAGCAAACTCTCGGGCATCCACTTCACCGCCACGAAGGAGTCCGCCGAACGCCTGATCCGCATGGGTGAGCCGAGCCAGCATGTGCATGTCACAGGTGCACCCGGGCTGGACGATCTGCCGGATGTTGGCGCACTTTCAGAGCGGGAATGCCGTGAGGCGCTCGGCCTGCCAGTGGAGGGACCGTTTGTACTGACCTTGTTTCACCCTGTCGTGCAGCAGGCTGGCGATGCCGTCGCACAGACACGCGCCCTGATTTCGGCCTTGTTCCGTCTTGGGTTGCCGGTGGTCTGGCTGGCACCCAATGCTGACTCTGGTTCGGCCGGAATCCTGCAGGTGCTTGAGGGCGCGGCGCTGCCTCCGGGGTCCGTCCGCAGGCAGCATCTTTCCCGCGATGTCTTTTGTGCGGTCATGCGCCATTGCTCGGTGATGGTCGGAAATTCCTCTGCGGGCATCATTGAGGCCGCCAGTTATGGCACACCGGTTGTCAACGTGGGGGATCGGCAGAAACTGAGGGAGCGCAATTCCAATGTGACCGATGTGCCAGTTGAATCCTCGGCAATCCATGAAGCATTGACCGCCGCGCTAGTCCACGGGCGCTGGCCGTGTATAAACCGCTATGGGGATGGTCAGTCGGGTGCACACATCGCGGAACTTGTCGCGACGCTCGAGCTTCCACGCAGCCTTCTTGAAAAGTCCAACACCTACTGAGCCGTTCATTCGTGATGATGAGTCCTTCTGCCCTCGCGTTGCTGCTGTTTGGCGCAGGCGGGCATGCGCGCGTGGTGGCCGATGCCGCACTGGGGACGGGCGACTGGCCAATGCTGATGGGTTCGGACCGTGACCCGGACAGGTGCACAGGCCAGCTTCTGCCGGGTATCCAACTGTTGCCGCTGACGGATGAGCGGCTGCAAGGCGTTGCGGTGCACGTCGCCATCGGTGACAACCGGGCAAGGCAACGGGAGTCAACGGCCCTGGGAATGTCGCGCCTGGCCTCCGTTACCCATCGGGACGCTTCGGTGGCAGCAACAGCCGTGATCGGGTTAGGCAGTTTTGTTGCGGCACGGGCCGTGGTGGCACCCGGTGCCAGTCTTGGAATCGGTGTCATCGTGAACCATGGTGCAGTGGTTGACCACGATGTGAGGGTGGGTGACTTCACCCATATAGCTCCCGGTGCCGTCCTCGGGGGTGGGGTAAAACTGGGCAGGCGGGTACTGGTGGGGG
>CAZUJD010000107.1:6430-9834 GCA_964620025.1 uncultured Ramlibacter sp.
CCCGGTGCCGTCCTCGGGGGTGGGGTAAAACTGGGCAGGCGGGTACTGGTGGGGGCTGGCGCTGTTGTGTTGCCAGGCCTGGCTGTAGCAGATGACGCGGTTATCGCAGCGGGCTGCGTGGTTCACCAGTCGCTGTATGAAACCGGGACCTACGCAGGCGTCCCTGTCCGGAGACTGAAATGAGCCCCACTGACTTCCATGCCCTGTGTGTGAAAGCTGATTACCCGCTGCGCGACGCGCTGTTGCGCATGGACCGTACGGCCAACGGGATCCTGCTTGTCCTGCGCGAGGATGGTTCATTGCGCCGCACCCTGACCGATGGAGATTTGCGCCGGGCTATGCTGGGGCACCTCGGTGAGGATGAGCCCCTTTCGGTGCTGCCGGAAAAGGCCCCGATCGTGGTGGGGCAGGACGCCGGATTGGCCGCAGTGCTGGCACTGATGGATGAGCACCTCATTGATCATGTACCGGTGCTGGATACGCATGGCAGGCCGGTTGATTTGGTGTTTCGCAGGGAATTGTCGCAGCGCGTTTGGTTGTCATCCCCCCATCTGGGCGAGGAAGAAACAGCCTTCGTTGAAGAGGCCTTCCGCACCAATTGGATCGCGCCTCTCGGACCCCATGTGGATGGATTCGAAAGCGAACTGGCGCACCATGTCGGCGTAGGTCACGCCGCGGCCGTGAGTTCCGGAACCGCTGCCATCCACCTGGCCTTGCTGCTGCTCGGCGTGAAACCAGGCGACACGGTTTTCTGCTCTTCCCTGACATTCGTGGGCAGCTGCAACCCCATCCAGTATTGCAACGCGCATCCTGTATTCATCGACTCCGAGCCCCGGAGCTGGAATATGTCCCCGGCGGCCCTGGAACGGGCGCTGGAATGGGCCCGGCGCGAGAATCGCCTTCCTCGTTGCGTGATCATTGTCAACCTGTACGGCCAGAGCGCCGACATGGATGCATTGTTACCACTATGCGAGCGCTATGGCGTTCCAGTGCTTGAAGATGCAGCAGAATCACTGGGTGCCCGGTACAAGGGCCGCTCCAGCGGCACGATGGGTCGCCTGGCGGTCTATTCGTTCAACGGCAACAAGATCATCACCACATCAGGTGGTGGAATGCTGGTGGGCGATGATGAACAGCTGATTGCGCGTGCACGCAAGCTGTCCACGCAGGCGCGCGAGCCCGCCGCGCATTACGAACACATCGAGACTGGCTTCAACTACCGCATGAGCAATGTGCTGGCCGGCATCGGGCGGGGGCAGCTTCGCGTGCTGGAGCAGAGGGTAGAGCAGCGCCGCCGGGTGTTTGACATTTACCGTGAGGCGCTCGCCGATTTTCCGCAGGTTCGCTGGATGCCTGAACCCGACGGATGCCGGTCCACAAGGTGGTTGACTTGCTTTACGCTGGACGGGCCGTGCGCACAATTGCGCTCACAACACATCATGCGTGCGTTGGAGCGCCATTCCATTGAGGCGCGACCTGTCTGGAAACCCATGCACCTGCAGCCGCTTTACCGCGGTGCGCCCTACTTCGAGCATGACAAAGGCCGGGATGTCAGTGCCAGCCTTTTCGAAACGGGCATCTGCCTGCCATCAGGCTCCAACCTGACTGATCTGCAGTTGCGTCGCGTCCTGGACCACCTGCGGCGCGCCCTGGCGCTGGCGGAGGACGGCCGTGCGGCTGCCTAGAGACAAATTCCTGCTGGCGGCTATCGACCTGGCCCTTGTGGCGGCAGCGCTTTGGTTGGCATTCTGGCTGCGCTTTAATCTGGAGGTCCCGGACGAGTTCATCGGGATGGCCTGGGCCGCAACGCCCTGGTGCCTGCTGGCCTACGCCGTGGGTCTGGGGGCTGCGCAGGTATATCGGCAGGTATGGAGCTACATCGGCCTGCCAGAGTTGCGCCAGCTGGCGGCGGGCATCATCATTGGCGCGCTGCTGGCCACGGCGGCGCTGCTGATGCAGCGCATTCCCAACTTTCCACGCTCCGTGCTGCTGTTGCAGCCACTGATTGCGCTGGTGCTGCTCGGTGCGGCCCGTGCGGCGCGCCGCACGCTGGTAGAGCGCCGGCTGCCGCGCGCTGGCGCCCGCAGGCTGCTTGTCATCGGGTCGCTGCACGATGCCGCGGACGCAATGCGGGCGCTGAAGGGCTCTTCGCAATGGCAGGCGGTAGGCATCCTGTCGTCAATTGCTGCGGAGGCCGGGCGATCCCTGCAGGGGGTGGCCGTGCTTGGCCTGGTCGATGACATTGCCAGGGTGTCGGCCGCTACGGGGGCCACCACTGCGCTGGTGGCCAGCCCGCCGGGCTCTGCCGATCGGCGAGACGTCCTGCTGCAGGCGTCCAGTGCCGGCGTTTCGCTGCTGACCATGCCCCGCCCCGACGAATGGCTCAAGACTGAAACCACCGGTCCGCGCAAGATCGAACTGGAGGACCTGTTGGGACGTTCTCCGGTGCAACTGGATGTCGCGGGGCTGTCCGACCTGTTTTCAGGTCAGACCGTGATGGTGACGGGCGCTGGCGGCTCCATTGGCTCGGAGCTGTGCCGCCAGATCGCGCGCTTTGGCGTGGGACGCCTTGTGTGCGTGGACGTGTCCGAGTACGCGGCCTATCAGCTGGAGCAGGAGCTGCGCGAGGCCCATCCCCAGATGCAGGGGTATTACTACACGGCCAACGTGCGCGAGTCCGAGCGTCTGCTGGCGATTACGCAGCGCCACCGGCCGGTCGTCATCCTGCATGCAGCGGCCTACAAGCACGTGCCGCTCATGGAAGACCTGAATGAAATCGAGGCCCTGCGCACCAATGTGCTGGGCACGCTGAACGTTGCGCGGGTGGCGGGGCAGTGCGGCGTACGCCACTTTGTGCTGGTCTCCACTGACAAGGCCGTGAATCCCACCAATATCATGGGAGCGAGCAAGCGGCTGGCGGAGCTGATGGTGCAGGCGGTGGCTGCCCAGTTTACGGGTACGTTGTATGTGTCGGTACGGTTTGGCAATGTGCTGGGTTCCAGCGGCTCGGTGGTGCCGCTGTTTTCCTCACAGATTGCCCGGGGGGGACCGGTGACGGTGACGCACCCGGACATCGTTCGTTACTTCATGACCATCCCCGAAGCTGCGCAATTGGTATTGCAGGCTGGATTGATGGGGCATTCCGGCCAGATCTTTGTACTTGACATGGGCGAGCCGGTGAAGATCGTCGAACTGGCGCGCATGCTCATTCGCCTGTCAGGCAAGACCGAGCAGGACATTCCGATCGCCTTTACCGGCTTGCGACCTGGTGAAAAGCTGTTTGAAGAGCTGCTGGCTGACGATGAAACCAGCGAGTCCACGCCGCATCCCAAGCTGCGTGTGGCCAAGGTTTCAGGTCTACAGGCGGCCGATGTGGACGCCGTGGTGAAGTGGATTGAAGCCGC
>CAZUJD010000108.1:0-9784 GCA_964620025.1 uncultured Ramlibacter sp.
GCGCCGTGAGGCCGCCGCCCTGCTTGTTGATGCCCTTGTTGTTGGACAGCTCGCCACCGATCTTCACAGTGGTGCGAACCTGCTCGCCCTTGACGGCGTCCACGGTCAGCACAATCAGCCCGTCGTTGAGCAGCAACACATCGCCGGGTTTCACGTCGCGCGGCAGCTCCTTGTAGTCCAAGCCCACACCCTTGAGGTCACCCGGTTCGACCCGCGATGCATCCAGCACGAATTTCATGCCGGGCTCCAGCATCACCTTGCCGTCAGCGAATTTGCCCACGCGGATCTTGGGCCCCTGCAGGTCCGCCATGATGGCCACTTCGCGACCGGCACGCTGGGCAGCGGCGCGCACCAGGGTCGCACGATCAATGTGGTCCTGCGCCTTGCCATGGCTGAAATTCAGCCGCACCACGTTCACCCCGGCGCGGATCATCTGCTCCAGCAGTGCAGGATCGCTGGAGGCGGGGCCGAGGGTAGCAACGATTTTGGTGCCGCGACGCGGCCTTGTGATGTCTCCAGGCATGTGCTCTTTCTTGGCTTGTAACTAAGTTCCGATTTTTACATGAAACAGGTTACATGCGGGTTACCAACAACAGCGCGCCCGGGCGCAATCTCAGCCAGGAAAGTGCAGGGCCGCCAACTCACGGATGCGCATCTCGGAGCAAGCGGCTTTGCTGGCAATCGCCCAGAGGTCAAAAAAAGGAGCCCGGCCGCGCCGCAGGGTCGCCACCGTCTGGAAGCCGCTGGCGCGCAGGGTAGCGTCAAGTACACGTTGTGTAAAACCGCATCGATGGGCCATGAACAGGTTCCCAATGGCCAGGTAAGGACGATGGCCGTAAAGGATGTCCATGGGCGCCACTGGTCCCGCGGGTGATACGTAGGCATCTTCGGTGAGCTTGTCCTGCGCCACCAGTTCGCACACGCTTTGCAGGTCCGGGCAGGTAATGACCGCGAAACCGCTGTCATTGAGCACCCGTAAAAACTCCCCCAGCGCCAGCGGCACCTCGTGCGGGTAAAGGTGCTCGATGTTGTGGCTGCTGAAAATCGCATCGACACTGCCTGAGCGTACTGCCGCCATGTCCGTCATGGTGCCGGTCACATCGGGCTGGACACCGGCATCGATATCCAGCCTGATCTCATGCCACTGAAGAGTATTGAAACCCGCCGTTGTCTCGCTTTTGCGCTTGGGGCCGCAGCCGACGTGAAGTAGGGTGTGCATAGGTTGCGGCGAATTCTAGGGCAAGCCATCTGGCCGCCCATGCCAGCGCGGTCCTTGATCCTGGTCAGGGCGTGGCGCGTGGTTCACATCTAGACTGCGCCGTCCTGATGATTCCGCGGGCTCGCCTGACCCGCCTGCTACTGTCATGTCTGACCCCCTGAAACCCGTCCCCCTCCACGCCCCGCTTCCTCATCGAAAGACCTTGCGTCAATGGCTGGCACCGCTGTCCGAGCGCACCACCGCGCGTGCGCTGGCATTGCTGCTGCTGGACTACGTGCTGCTGGCGGCTGCGCTGGGCGGAACAATTGCCTTCGCGGCCTGGTGGCTCAAGCTGCTGTGCGGCATGGCTGCGGGTTTTGTGATCGGCCGGCTGTTCATCATCGGCCATGATGCCTGCCACCAGAGCCTGACACCGCACCGCGGGCTGAACCGCTGGCTGGGCCGCATTGCATTCCTGCCGTCACTCACCCCCTACAGCCTCTGGGATATCGGGCACAACCTCGTGCACCATGGCTACACCAACCTCAAGGGCACCGACTTTGTCTGGGCGCCACTGACGGCGTCCGAGTACAGCGCGTTGACCCCGCGCCAGCGCCTGATGCAGCGCATCTACCGGAGTGGCTGGGCGCCGGGGCTGTACTACCTGGTGGAAATCTGGTGGCGGCGCATGTACTTTCCCAGCCGCACCTACATGGGCGCACGACGGCAGGTATTTGTGCTGGATGGTCTGCTGGTCACGGCTTTTGCGCTGCTGTGGGCCGGCGCGCTGGCGGCGCTGGCTGCGGCCACCGCTCAGTCAGTCTGGCTGGTGCTGGGCATGGGGCTGGCCGTGCCTTTCATGTTCTGGTGCGCCATGATTGGCTTCGTGGTGTATGTGCACCACACGCATGTGAAAGTCAGCTGGCATGACGACAAGACTGCCTGGGCCAGGGCCCAGCCATTTGTGTCCACCACCGTGCACCTGACGTTTCCGCTGCGCATCGGCGCACTGGTACACCACATCATGGAGCACACCGCCCATCATGTGGACATGGGCATACCGCTGTACCGGCTGAAAAATGCCCAGAAGCTGCTGGAAGACATGCTGCCCGGGCGCATCGTGATCCAGCGCTTTTCGTGGCGCTGGTACTTCGATACCGCACGCCGATGCAAGCTGTACGACTTTACGAGGCGCTGCTGGACCGACTACAGCGGACGCGCCACCAGCGACCCACAGCCGTTGCCCGCCTGAGCGTCTCAGCCCGCAGCGCGCTTTTGCAGGATTTCGAACGCTGGCAGGGTCTTGCCCTCCAGCACCTCCAGGAAGGCACCGCCGCCGGTAGAGATGTAGCCCACGTCCTTTTCAATACCGTACTTGGCAATGGCCGCCAGGGTGTCGCCTCCGCCGGCAATACTGAACGCGCTGGACTCGGCAATCGCATGGGCAATGGTTTTGGTGCCGCCCTCAAAGGCCGCAAACTCGAACACACCCACCGGGCCGTTCCAGACGATGGTGCCCGCTTCCCTCAGTTGCGCGGCCAGCCTGGCCGCCGTCTGCGGGCCGATGTCCAGGATCAGGTCATCGTCGGCCACGTCAGTGGCGGCCTTGACCGTAGCCGGCGCATCGGCGGCAAAGGTCTTGGCCGTGACCACGTCGGAGGGTATGGGCACATCGGCGCCGCGCGCCTTCATGGCATCGATCACCTTGCGGGCCTCGCCAACCAGGTCCGCCTCGGCCAGTGACTTGCCGATCGAGAGTCCGGCTGCCAGCATGAAGGTGTTGGCAATGCCGCCGCCCACGATGAGCTGGTCCACGTTCTTTGCGAGCGCCTCCAGGATGGACAGCTTGGTGCTCACCTTGGAACCCGCCACGATGGCCACCAGCGGCCGTTTCGGCTGGGCCAGCGCCTTGGAGATGGCATCAATCTCGGCGGCCAGCAGCGGTCCGGCACAGGCAACCTTCGCGTACTGGGCGATGCCGTAGGTGGTGCCTTCGGCGCGGTGGGCTGTGCCAAAGGCGTCATGCACGAAGATGTCACACAAGGCCGCCAGCTTCTGGGCGAGTTCCGGGTTGTTCTTTTTCTCGCCCTTGTTGACGCGGCAGTTTTCCAGCAGCACAACCTGGCCCGGCGCCACCTGGACACCCTCAACCCAGTTGGCCAGCAGTGGTACCTCGCGGCCCAACAGCTCTCCCAGGCGCCTGGCGACTGGGGCCAGGGAATCTTCGGACTTGAACTCGCCTTCCGTCGGACGGCCCAGGTGGGATGTGACCATCACAGCCGCGCCTGCGTCCAGCGCCATCTGGATGCAGGGCACCGACGCGCGGATACGGGTGTCTTCGGTGATGGCGCCACTGTCATCCTGCGGCACGTTCAGGTCGGCACGGATGAATACACGCTGGCCTCGGGCCTTGCCCTGGGAACACAGATCGGAAAAACGCAGGACGTTCATGGTGCAGCTCGGTGAATGGCAAAGCCTGACATTTTAAAAGCCCCCCACCTTCGCCGGAATTACCAGCCCAGACCGATGTGCAGCGGCAGGTACACCGCCATGCCGGCAATGATGGTCACCAGTACGTCGCGCCGCCAGTAGTAGGCGGCGGCTCCTGCGGCCGCGGCGAACAGCCGGGCATCCTGCCAGGTGGTCACCAGTTGCCCCTGGACCATGACCACTTCGGGCACCACCACCGCCGACAGCGCGGCAATCGGCGCGTACTGCAGGCCGCGCTGGGCCCAGTGCGGCAAGCTCCAGGGTTTGCTGGAAATGAAAAAGAAACTGCGCGCCACCACCGTCACACAGCTCAGGCCGGCGATGACCGCCATGGTCCACCAATCTGTCATGCCGGACTTCCCTGCGCTGTCGAGGGTGGCTGGGGCTTTTCCAGTGTCAGGCACAGGATCACCGCCACGGCGATCGCCACCACGATGTTGAGTTTCAACGGCAACGCATAGGCGGCCACGGCGGCCGCGCCCGCCACAGCCGCGGACACCACACGCAACCGCGTGCTGGCCAGTGAGCACAGGATGCCCACCAGACACAGGATGCCGGCAAAACCCAGGCCCCAGGACGTGGGGATGAAATTGGCCAGCGCCACACCGACTACGCTCGCACCCACCCAGCTGCACCAGTTCACGCAGCAGTTTCCGGCCAGGTAAGCTTCCTGCGCATGGCGCAGGTCCGGTGCCTGCGCCGGTTTGGGGAAACGCCGGGTGAACAGCACATAACTCAGGTCTGCTGTCAGGTAGCCATGCGTCAGGCGTTGCCACAGAGGCAGGTGCATGAGGTACGGCCGCAGGTGAAGGCTGAACACCACGAAGCGCAGATTGACGCAGAAACCGGTGGCCAGGATCACCCAGATCGGTGCGCCGGCCACGATCAGCGGAATGGACGCCAGTTGCGAACTGCCGGCAAAGACAAACAGCGCCATGGCCAGGGACTCCAGCACGCTCATGCCCGACTTCACCATGGCCACGCCGGTCATCAGGCCCCACGCGGCAATGCCGGGCGCCTGTGGCCACATGTCGCGTGCGCCTGCGCGAAATTCGGGATGGGTGTAGTGGGAGCGGACCAGGAACACGTTCGCCTCAGTGAAAAACCATGCCGGGCTTGATGTCAAAGCCGCGCAGGAAGTCAGCTGCGGCCAGCCTCTTGCCACCGGCGCGTTGCAGTTCGGTCAGCCTCAGCACACCGTCGCCGCATGCCACTGCAATGCCGTTGCCGTCTGCGGACAGGACAGTCCCCGGGGGGTCAGCCGGCCCGGGCTGGGTGGGTACCACCTCATGGCGCCAGAGCTTGAAGGTCTCACCATCCAGCTCGGTGAACGCACCCGGAAAGGGATCAAAGGCCCGGATACGCCGGCTGATCACCGCAGCGGGCTGTGCCCAGTCCACGCGGGCTTCAGCTTTCTCAATCTTGTGGGCATAGGTGACCCCCTCAGCAGGTTGCCGGACCGCCGGCATGCCGCCACAGGCGGCCAGCTCCAGAGCCTCCACGATGAGCCGCCCGCCCAGATCCGAGAGCCGGTCATGCAAGGCACCCGTGGTCTCTTCGGGCCTGATGGACAACTTTTCCACCAACAGCATGTCACCGGTATCCAGGCCCGCATCCATCTGCATGATGGTCACGCCAGTTTCGGTATCGCCCGCCTCAATGGCGCGATGGATTGGCGCTGCACCCCGCCAGCGCGGCAGCACCGACGCGTGAATGTTCAGGCAGCCGAGCCGGGGCAGGTCCAGCACCCACTGGGGCAGGATCAACCCATAGGCGGCCACCACCATCACGTCTGCCTGGGCTGCCTCCAGGGCGACGCGCGCCGCAGCCGCGTCATCGGGATATTTGCCATCCAGCCGCAGGCTGCGCGGCTGGGCTACAGGGATGTGGTGCTCCAGCGCAAATTGCTTGACTGGCGAGGCCTGCAGCTTCATGCCGCGTCCGGCGGGGCGGTCGGGCTGGGTCAGCACCAGCGCGACGGTAAAGCCGGCGGCCTGCAACCGCTGCAACGCCACCCGGGCAAATTCGGGCGTGCCCGCAAAAATCACTCTCACAATCGCTTATTCCCGGTCCGGTGCGTTGACGAATTCCATGCCCTGCTGGGTCCGACGCACTACCTGCCCCGCATCCAGGTACACAAAGAAAAACATGTCGCTGCCATCATTCCAGCGGTAGGTCAGGATGTCACCGCGCCAGCTGGCCACGCCATCCACACGCGCAGGCGGGCCGAACTCGCGCTCCACGTCGGCACGGGTCCATTGCCCGTCCACGATGCGGGAGAACTCTGCCGGTGTCAGTACCTGCCGCGCCGATACCACGCGGCCGGCACCATCCAGATCAACCATCGTCGCGTACTGCCCCATGGGCTGCAGCGAATACTGCAGCCGCTCACCCGACGGCAACGCCACGCTGCGCGTAGGCTGGCCCAGCCGGGCGATCACGTCAGCCCGCGATGTACCAGGCGGCACGCTGGACGAAGTGACAACACCACCTGCGCACCCGCCCAGGGCCGCGCAGCAAGCCAGTACCAGTGCCACCACGGAACCGGCTCTGCCGGGCCGCTGGTGGCGCCCCCCCCGGCGGGAAGCGCCGAAGGCGCTTCGGGAGAGGGTCATGTCCCAGGGGCTCATCTTTTCTTGAGCATCTTGGTCTTGATGCGGTTGCGCTTGAGCGGGGACAGATACTCTACAAACACCTTGCCCATCAGGTGATCCATCTCGTGCTGGATGCACACCGCCAGCAACCCATCAGCCTCGATGCTGCGCGACTGGCCGTTGCCGTCCAGCGCCGTAACCTTGATGGCTGACGCCCGCTCGACTCCGTCATAAATGCCGGGCACTGACAGGCAGCCTTCCTCATTGACCTGTTTTTCGGGGCTGGCCCAGGCAATTTCGGGGTTGATGAGCACCATGGGCTCGTTGCGCTGCTCCGACACGTCGATCACGATCAGGCGCTCATGCACGTTCACCTGCGTGGCCGCCAGCCCGATGCCGTTGGCGTCGTACATGGTTTCCAGCATGTCGGCGATCAGCCCCTTGATGCGCTCATCAACCGCCTGGACGGGACGCGCCACCGTGTGCAGTTTGGGGTCCGGGTAACAAAGAATGGGAAGGAGTGCCATGAAATCTCGAGGTCAATGTCGGTATTTTCGCCACTTTTGGCTTTTCCGGCTGCAGCACAATCCCATAATCGTTGCCCAATCAAGGGCTTGAGCGCAAAATCGCCAGTGATTTATGAAGACTTTTGGCCGTCAACCGCGCCTGGCGCGGCACCAGGCCAGCCCAGGGGCCAAGGCAATGCAGCACAACAGGAAACAACAGATGATGGCGCAAACCTCAGCAGCAGGCACAGGCCTGCGCGGCCTTGGCACCATGGCCGTGCTGGCAGCAGCGCTGAGCGGCCTGGGCGTCCAGGCGCAAAACCAGCCAGTTACGTCCGGACAGAAAGCCACCGCCGAGCAGGTGGCGCAGTCCGGAGTGCCCCTGAGCGAACTGGCGCCCAATGCGCCTGACAACTACACCGTCAAGAGCGGCGACACACTGTGGGCCATCTCCGGCCTGTTCCTCACAAGCCCGTGGCGCTGGCCCGAGCTGTGGGGCATGAACCTGCAGGAAATCCGCAATCCGCACCGCATCTACCCGGGTCAGCAGTTGTTCCTGGACAAAAGCAACGGTCGCGCACGCCTGCGTATGGCTGCCACCCAGGGCGCAGAAGGCGAAGCGCCCACGCAAACCGTACGCGTCTCGCCGCGCACGCGTTTTGAAACGCTGGCAGACACCTCCATCCCCACGCTGCAAACCAACCTGATCGAGCCCTTTCTGGCCGAACCGGTGATCGTCAACCAGGGCGTGCTGGAAAGCGCCCCGCGGATTGTGGCCACCCAGGAAGGCCGCGTGCTGGTCAGCCGCGGCGACCGGGCCTACGCGCGTGGAACCGCCCAGTCACCGCTGGTGGATGCCCGGGACAAGCCGCGTGATTTCCGGGTCTTTCGCAATGCCACGGCCCTGCGCGACCCGGTCACACGAGCGGTGCTGGGCTATGAGGCGCAGTATGTGGGCAAGGCGACGCTGGTGCGCGGCGAATCCATGCGCGACGTCCCCACACGTGATGGCAAGTCGGAGCCCGTGCCTGTGCCGGCCACCATCGACATCGTGTCCTCCAAAGAGGAAATGCGCGCCGGTGACAGGCTGCTGCCCGAGCCGCCGCGCCAGCTGGTGAGCTATGTGCCGCGTGCTCCAGAGGCGCGGGTAGAAGGCGCCGTGGTGTCGATGTACGGGTCCACCGTGGCCAACGCGGCGCAAAACCAGATCGTGGTCATCAACAAGGGCACGGCCGACGGCGTCGAAAGCGGCCACGTCCTGGCCATTCTGAAAGACGGCCGTGGCCTGGTGGACCGCACAGGTGACAAGCCCACAGCCATCAAGCTGCCCGACGAACGCAACGGCCTGCTGATGGTGTTCCGTCCGTTCGAGAAGCTGTCGTACGCACTGATCCTGGAAATCACCGACGGGGTCAAGGTGGGCGACAGGGTCGTCAACCCCCGCTGATCCCGACTTCGCAATCCTGCCAGCTGCAGCGTGGAGCGCGACGAACTCGCCGCCTGGCTGCGGCTGACACTCGCCGAAGGCACCGGGACCGGTGGTGCACGGCGCCTGCTGGCGGCGTTCGGCCTGCCACAAGCCATTTTTTCGCAGCCACTGGCGTCGCTTGAACAGATCGTTGGCCCGCAGCAGGCCGCTGGGCTGCTGGCCGAGCCGCAAGGACTTGCGACCCTGCTGGACACCACATGGGCCTGGCTGCAGGGTCAGGATGGGTCCGGTTTGCGGCGCATCGTGACGCTGGGCGATGCCGGCTACCCCGCGCCACTACTTGCAACCGAAGACCCGCCTTTCATGCTGTACATGACGGGGCAGGAACTGTCCACGCATGCGCTGACGCATTCCGTGGCCGTCGTGGGAAGCCGCAACCCCACACCGCAAGGCCAGGGCAATGCTCAGCAATTTGCAAAGGCCCTGGCCGGCGCCGGAATGACTGTGGTGTCGGGGATGGCGCTGGGCGTGGATGGGGCTGCGCACCAGGGCGCGCTGGATGGTGCAGCCACAGGGCAACTGGCGACCATCGCCGTAGTAGGCACGGGTTTGGACCGCGTATACCCCAAGCGGCACCTGGACCTGGCTCACGCCATTGCACGCCAGGGCGTGATCATCAGCGAGTACCCGCTTGGAACGCCACCGCTGGCGGCCAATTTCCCCCGGCGCAACCGCATCATCGCGGGCCTGGCAACCGGCACGCTGGTGGTGGAGGCCGCGCTGCAGTCCGGATCTCTCATCACGGCGCGCCTGGCCGTGGAACAGGGCAAGGAAGTCTTTGCAATCCCCGGATCCATCCATTCGCCGCAGTCACGTGGTTGCCACTGGCTGCTCAAGCAGGGCGCCAAGCTGGTGGAGTCAGCCCAGGACATCCTTGAAGAGCTGAAAATTACTGGGCCCGTCCTGACCCCTGGTGGCCCGCGGACAACCACAGCTCCTGGGGCTACGGGCCCTCATGCCTCACTGCTGGAAGTGCTGGGCTTTGACCCCGTCGGGCTGGACGCACTGGTGGCACGCACGGGCACGGACACTGCCGCGCTGCAGGTTCAACTGCTCGAACTGGAGTTGCAAGGCCAGGTGGCGCGCCTGCCCGGCGGGCTGTTCCAGCGCCGGGCCAGCACCTGACGGAAAACGGGCTTTCAATCCGGGGTTTCTGTGCTAGATTGGGGTCATGTTTGAAGTGCTGGTGTTCGTCTACGAAAATTACTGGCGAGGCGATGCGTGCCCCGAACTGCAGCAGCTGGGACGCAAACTGAGCGCCGTCGGCTTTGAAGCCGACGAAATCCAGCAGGCGCTGCGCTGGCTTGACGGCCTGAACATTGCTGCACAAAGCACCCAGCTGCAACCCAAGGCGACTGCCCCGCAACTCGCGCCTCAGCAATCCCCCCAAAGCATGCGTATTTACTCGGTCGCCGAGCAGGACCACCTGGGCGCTGATGCACTGAGCTTTGTGAGTTTCCTGGAAAGTGCGGGAGTACTGCCCGCGCACATGCGTGAAATCGTCATC
>CAZUJD010000109.1:0-7414 GCA_964620025.1 uncultured Ramlibacter sp.
CCGTGGGCCGGGTCAAGGAAGTGCTGGGCGAGATTGACGACCCGGGCATGGAAATTGAAATAGCCGTGCGCAAGTACGGCGTGCCCCATGAGTTCTCCGACGCCTGCATCGCGATGGCCCGCGGCCTGCCCGACAAGGTTCGCCCCCAGGACAAGAAGCGCCGGGTGGACCTCACCGATGTGCCGCTGGTCACCATCGACGGGGAGGATGCCCGCGACTTTGATGATGCTGTCTACTGCGAGCCAGCGAAGGTAGGTCGCGGCAAGGGGTGGCGCCTGCTGGTGGCCATTGCTGACGTGAGCAACTATGTGGAAACGGGCAGTGCCATCGATGTCGATGCCTACGACCGTGCCACCAGCGTGTATTTCCCGCGCCGCGTGATCCCCATGCTGCCCGAGAAGCTGTCCAACGGCCTGTGTTCGCTCAATCCCGAAGTGGAACGGCTGTGCATGGTGTGCGACATGCTGGTGACCAGCGCCGGTGAAATTCACGCCTACCAGTTCTATCCGGCAGTCATGTGGAGTCACGCCCGTTTCACCTACACGGAAGTGGCGGCCATCCTGGCCAATACGCGCGGGCCGGAGGCCATGCGTCGCAAGGACCGTATTGGCGATCTGGAGAACCTGCACGATGTCTATCGTGCGTTGCTCAAATCGCGTCAACAGCGCGGCGCTGTGGACTTCGAAACCACTGAAACCCAGATCGTCTGCGATGAGAACGGCCGCATCGAAAAAATCGTGCCGCGCACCCGCAATGATGCCCATCGCCTGATCGAGGAAGCCATGCTGGCGGCCAACGTGTGCAGCGCGGACTTCATCCTGCAAAGCAAACAGAACGGCCTGTACCGTGTGCACGAGGGTCCGACCCCCGAAAAGAAGGAGGTGCTGCGCGGTTACCTGAAGGCCATGGGTGTGGGCCTGACGATTGGCGACGAACCCACGCCCGGCGAATTCCAGCGCATCGCCGAAGCCACCAAGGATCGTCCGGATTCCCAGCAGATCCACACCATGTTGCTGCGTTCCATGTCGCAGGCCATCTATACGCCGATCAACAGCGGACATTTCGGCCTGGCCTACGAGGCTTACACCCACTTCACCAGCCCCATCAGGCGTTACCCGGACCTGCTGGTGCACCGCGTGATCAAGGCCATCCTGGCGGGCAGCAAATATGAGTTGCCGGCCCTGCCTACGCCTGGCGAGGCCCATGAAAAGCTGGCCCGCCGCCTGGCTGCGCGGGTTCGCGCGCCGGGACAAAAACCGAAAAAGGCTGTGGCGCCGCCCAGTAAAGACACCCAGGCGTGGGAGGCTGCCGGCCTGCATTGCAGTGCCAACGAGCGCCGTGCCGACGAGGCCAGCCGTGATGTGGAAGCCTGGCTCAAGTGCAAGTACATGCGTGAGCATCTGGGCGAGGAATATGGCGGCGTGGTAACGGCTGCGACCAGTTTCGGCATCTTCGTGACGCTGGATGCCATGTACGTTGAAGGGCTGGTGCACATCACCGAACTGGGAGGCGAGTACTTCAAGTTCGATGAAGCGCGCCAGGAATTGCGCGGTGAGCGCACCGGGATCCGCTACGCCATTGGCGCGCGGGTGCGGGTGCAGGTCAGCCGCGTTGACCTGGACGGTCGCAAGATTGATTTCCGGCTGGTGCGCGAAGGTGAGGAACTGGTGTCCCGTGCCATGAAAGACAAGGGGGCGGGCGGCGCGGCACCGGGTCGTGGCCCGCAAGGGGTGCCGGCCAAAACCTCTGCAAAACGTGCCGCCAAGGCGGCGCGCAATCCGGCGCCCTCGGTGGACCGGGCGCCGCGCTCGCCCATCCAGGCATTGAAGGCGTCGGTCAAAAAGGCTGCGGCCAAGAGCAAGAGCCGAAAATCACGGCGCTGACATAGAAACCAAGACAGGAGATTTTCCGTAAATGAGCAAGATTGCGATCGTGACGGGCGCAGGGACCGGCATTGGCAAGGCGGCAGCGCTGGCACTGCTGAATGACGGCTGGCATGTGGCCCTGGCTGGCCGGCGCGCCGAACCACTGGAGGTCGTCGTGGCCGAGTCCGGAGCCGGGCCGCGTGCCGTGGCGGTACCGACTGACGTGGCGGACCCCCACGCTGTGCGTGCCCTGTTCGACCGCGTGGTCCAGGCGTTTGGCCGGGTGGACCTGCTGTTCAACAACGCTGGCGTCAATGCGCCTGGCGTACCGCTGGACGAACTGACCATTGAACAGTGGAAAAACGTGGTGGACATCAACCTCAACGGCATGTTCTATTGCATTCAGCACGCCTTCCGTGTCATGAAAAACCAGGAGCCCAAAGGTGGGCGCATCATCAACAACGGCTCGATTTCCGCACACACACCGCGGCCCAATTCGATCGCCTACACGGCGACCAAGCATGCCGTCATGGGCTTGACCAAGACGGCATCACTGGACGGTCGCAAGCACGACATTGCCGTGGGCCAGATTGATGTGGGCAACGCCGGCACCGAGATGGCCATGCGCATGGCCAAGGGCGTGCCCCAGGCCAATGGCGAAATTGCTGTCGAGCCCCTGATGGATGTGAACATCGTGGGCCAGTCTGTGCTTTACATGGCCAACCTGCCGCTGGAAGCCAACGTCATGTTCCATACCGTCATGGCGACCAAGATGCCCTTTGCCGGCCGGGGTTGACCCCGGGGCGAGGTCACAGGCGGGTGGCAAGAGCTCCCGCCGTCAGGGTCTGGTCCGTTGGCCAGTGATCGGCTGCCAGCCCATGCCGCCAGGTGGCATGGGCTGCTGCATCAAATGCATTCATGCCCGACGCCAGCAGCGCGCCCGCGAGCCCTGCCAGGACATCCCCCGTGCCCGCCGTGGCCAGGCGGGCATTGCCTGTCGGGTTGATCAGCGGGCGGCGTCCCGGCCCGGCCACCACGCTGCCCGAGCCTTTGAGCACCACGTCGCAGCCCAGTTGTGAGGCCAGTGTCTGGGCGGCCTGCAACCGGTCGGCCTGGATGCTGGCCGTATCGCAGCCGAGCAGTCTGGCGGCCTCCAGCGGGTGCGGCGTGATGAGGCTGGTGCCCGGCGCGCGCCTTGCCCGGGCGCCAAGCAGGGCGCGCAGTTGCGTGTCGGTGGCGATGGCATTCAGGGCGTCGGCATCCAGCACCAGCAGGCCGGCGCCGGACAGCACAGGGCCGAGTACGGCATGCACGGCGTCGCCCCCGCCGCAGCCGCACACCACTGCCATGGATTTCAGGTCCAGCGATGGCCAATTGCGCAGCATCAGTTCCGGTTGGGTTGGATCAAAAGCCACTGCCGAACCGTCCAGCAGGCCAAGATACACCCGCCCGGCCCCGCCATGCAGCGCCGCCCGGGCGGCCAGGTGGGCCGCGCCGGTCATGCCGGTCGCGCCGCCGATGACCGCCACGTCGCCATAACTGCCCTTGTGCGAAGCGTGCGGGCGTGCCCGGGCTGCTGCAGGGCCGGCCAGCCAGGCGCTGGCTGAGTCGGACGGCTGATTCACGCCCAGGGTGTCCAGCCAGATGTCTCCGGCGGCATCGCGCCCGTGGGCGGTGAAGAGGCCGGGTTTCAAAGTCAGAAGGCATAGTGTCCAGCGCGCCCGTACGTACAGGTCCGCTACGTTGCCGGTGTCAGGATCCAGGCCCGTCGGGATATCCACCGCCAGCACGGGGGCTGACAGCGCAGACAGCGCCTGCAGGCAGGTCGCCAACGGCCCTTCGGTGCGACGGCGGTTACCGATACCCAGCAACGCGTCGATGCAAAGATCCTGTGCGGTCAGGTTTGGAGGGGGCGTCGGGGTGAACTGCACACCCGCTTCGCGGGCGCGCAACAGGGATGCGCGCGCGTCTGCCGGTGCCAGGGTTTCATCGCCCAACCAGGTGACGAGCGGATTGCGGCCCCACTGCTGCAGGTGCATGGCGGCTTCCAGGCCGTCACCGCCGTTGTTGCCCGGCCCACAGGCCAGCCAGACCTGACGGGCGTGCGGTGCGACAGCCAGCGCAAGCCGGGCTACGGCCAGGCCGGCCCGTTGCATCAGGGAATGAGCCGGCAGCGCAGCCCCTTGGGCAGCTTCAAGCGCGCGGGTTTCCGCAACGTCGTACAGCGGCCAGTTCCGGGTTGGGGTGATGCGGTACATCGCGCCATTGTGCGCGAGCCGGTTCAGGCCCGCGTCAGCCGGCGCAGGCCCAGCCCGTCAACGTCCAGTCCGGGGGCGCGGCCTGCGATCTGGTCGGCCACGATACGGGCACTGCCGCAGCTCAGGGCCCAGCCGCTGGAGCCGTGCCCGAGATTCAGCCACAGGCCCGGGATACCACTGGCGCCCAGTACCGGCGGACCGTCAGGCAACATGGGTCGGGCGCCCTTCCATTCCTGCACGCTGGCTCCCGTGTTGGAAATCTGCGCGGCGCCGGGAAACCAGTCGTGCAGCACCTTGTACAGCGTCTGGATGGAGGCTGCGCGCTTGACATCCGGCCGCCCGCCGATTTCCGCGCTGCCGGCGACCCGAACGCGATTGCCCAGGCGCGAAATGGCCACTTTGTAGCGTTCGTCCATGAGGGCGCTGCGCGGTGCATTCAGTGGTTCCCGGATCGGTGCGCTGATGGAATAGCCGTACACCGCGGCGAGAGGAATCCGCAGGCCCACCGGCCGCAGCAGGCTCGCGCTCGCCAGGCCCGCGCACATCACCAGGGCGTCAAAATGCCGCGGCGAAGGTTCGCCCTCCATGGCCAGCGTTGCAGGACGGGAAGGGTCCAGCGCCACCACTGAAGCGTTGAACTCGAACCGTGCGCCCAGGGCCTCGGCTTCTTTCTTGAGCAACAGTGCAAACTGGCGGCAGTTGCCGACTTCATCGGAGGGCAGATGGACAGCGCCCATGAACTGCGTATCCGGGTTCAGCGCTGGTTCCACCAGACGAGCCTGGTCGGATGAAATCTCGCTGAAGGCGACGCCGGCATCACGCAACACCTGCAGGCCGGGCTGGATCAGCTTGCTGTCGGCCTCGGATCTCAGCAACACCATGTAGCCGGGGCTGCGGTCATAGTCCAGCTGCAGCTGGGCTGTCAGGTGGTGCAACCGGTCACGGCTGTAGAACGCCAGGCGCTGCATGCGCGCGCGATTGGCCAGGTAGGTTTCGAGCCGGCAGGCGCGAAACCATTTCCACATCCACGCCAGATCACCACCATTCAGCGGCAGCCCCAGCTTGACGGGCGCGTGCTGGCTGAAAAGGTAACGGGCTACCTTGCCCGGCATGCCGGGCGCTGCCCAGGGCGTCACGTATCCCGGCGCGACGACGCCGGCGTTGGCAAAACTGGTTTCTTCGGCGGCGGCACTGCGCCGCTCGAAAACCGTGACTTCATGACCGTCAGCGGCCAGTTCATAGGCGGTGGTGACGCCGATGATGCCGGCACCCACGATGGCGATCTTCATGCCGTGCTCCCGGCGGCCAGGATGGCTTCGGCCTGTGCGGCGATATTGAGCACCGTGTCGTCTCGCAGGGCGCCGTGCCAGATCATCAGGCCAACAGGCAGTTCGCCGGGTCGCTGGCAGGGAATGGAGATGGCGCAGCCGTCCAGCATGTTCACCACGCTGGGGTTGCGAAGCAACAGCGCATTGACACGGAAAAACTCATCGTCACGCTGTTGGCCGGGCGCTACGCTCTCGATGGGCGGTGCGGTGATGGGGACGGTCGGAGACAGCACTGCGTCATAGCCGGCCAGATCGCGGTTGACGCGCCCGATCCAGTCCTGGCGCGCCCGGATCAGGTCCAGGTACTCCCAGGCCTTCATGCCGGCGCCGCGCTCGATACGCACGCGTACACGCGGGTCGTAGCCGTCACCCCGACGCGCGAGCAGGTCGCGGTGCCAGGCATGGCTTTCTGCCGCCGAGAAGCCGCCAGTGGACTGGATGATGCCGAGGTCCCGGACAGGATGCAGGGGGAGTTCGTCGATGCGTGCGCCAGCACGGCGCAGTGCCGCGAGTGTTCGCTCGAAGGCTGTGGCCACGACAGGATCCATGGCGTCCAGCATGGCTGTGGTGGCTACCGCGAGGCGGTAGGCGGACAACGGCGCATTGCTGCGCGTGACACTGCGAGCAGCCAGCACCTCATGCACCGTCACCGCGTCGCGCACGCTGCGCGTCATGGCGCAGATTGTGTCCAGTGTGGTGGACAGTGGCAGGGCGCCAGCCGTGGGCACCAGGCGGGCCGTGTTCTTGAACCCGACGATGCCGTTCAATGCAGCCGGAATCCGGATCGAGCCGCCGGTGTCGGACCCCAGGCCGACATAAGCGGCTCCGGCGGCGACCGACACGGCGGCACCGGAGGACGAACCACCGGGGATGCGCGCTATGGATCCGCCGCAGGCATTGGCGGGGGTGCCGTGGTGCGGATTGATCCCTACGCCCGAAAACGCGAACTCGGTCATGTTGGTGCGACCGATCAGGGCGGCACCGGCCGAGCGCAGCCTTGCAACAGCCGCGCAGTCATTTGCGGCGGCTGGCGCATCGGCCAGCACGGCCGACCCGGCCGCCGTCACCTGGCCGGCCACGTCGAACAGGTCCTTGACGGAAACGGCCAGTCCGGCCAGCAGGCGCTGCGGCGCGGTCACGCCGGCGGCTTGCCGGGCTTCCTCGAAGGTTTTCAGCACAAATGCCCTTGCGCAGGTTGGGCCTTGCGCCGCAGCGATGGACTGGTCCAGCTCGGCCAGGGCGTTGGTCTGGCCGCTGAGAATGCGCGCGCGGGCAGCGTGGAGGTCTGAAAGCATGTGTTTTGAGAGGGGAACGAGGCCGATCTGCTATACTCTTTGGGTTTTGCCGAGAGGCGACTGCTCAAGCAGTTGCCTTGCGGTGGAATAAATCGCAAACCAGCCCATCAAGGTGTTGCACCCGTTCCCTGGCAAACACGCCGCGGAACAAGGTGCAAGGCGGGCTGGATTTTAGACCCAACCTTTGGAGTTAGCTCATGTCCGCAACCATGCGTCAAATGCTGGAAGCCGGTGTCCACTTTGGTCACCAGACCCGCTTCTGGAATCCCAAGATGGCCCCGTTCATTTTCGGCCATCGCAACAAGATTCACATCATCAACCTGGAAAAATCGCTTCCGATGTTCCAGGAAGCCACCAAGTTCGTGAAGCAGCTGTCGGCCAACCGCGGCACGATCCTGATGGTCGGCACCAAGCGCCAGGCACGCGAAATCGTCGCCGCTGAAGCCCAGCGCGCTGGCGTGCCCTACGTTGACCAGCGCTGGCTGGGCGGCATGCTGACCAACTTCAAGACGGTCAAGACCTCGATCAAGCGTCTGAAGGACATGAAGGCCCAGCAGGAAGCCGGCCTTGACTCCCTCAGCAAGAAGGAGCAGCTGACGTTCACCCGCGAGATCGAAAAGCTCGAAAAGGACATCGGCGGCATCCAGGACATGAATGCGCTGCCCGAC
>CAZUJD010000109.1:7424-9719 GCA_964620025.1 uncultured Ramlibacter sp.
TTGGCTTCCACAAGATCGCCGTCGCTGAAGCCCGCAAGCTGGGCATCCCGCTGGTTGGCGTGGTGGACTCCAACCACTCGCCCGAAGGCATCGACTACATCATCCCCGGCAACGACGACTCTGCCAAGGCCGTGACGCTGTACGCACGCGGCATCGCCGACGCCATCCTTGAAGGCCGCGCCAATGCCGTGAACGACGTCGTCAAGGCGGTCGCTGAAGGCGGCGACGAATTCGTTGAAGTCGAAGAGGGCTCCGCAGCCTGAAACGCTCGCCGAGCCGTGAAAAGGGGCTCTGGTAGCCCCTTTTTTACAACCGAACTGATTGATTGAACTGAAGACTACGGAGTAACAAATGGCTGCAATCACCGCAAGCATGGTCGCCGAACTGCGCGCCAAGACCGACGCCCCCATGATGGAGTGCAAGAAGGCCCTGACCGAGGCTGATGGCAACATGGAGAAGGCCGAGGAACTGCTGCGCGTCAAGCTGGGCAACAAGGCTGGCAAGGCCGCCGCCCGCATCACCGCCGAAGGCGTGGTGTCCTCGTACATCGATGGCAACACCGGCGCTCTGCTGGAGACCAACTGCGAAACCGATTTCGTGACCAAGAACGACAGCTTCCTGGCGCTTGCCAACGCCGCTGTTGAAATGGTTGCCAAGCACAACCCTGCTGACGTGACCGCCCTGGGCGCGCTGGCTTACACCCAGGACGGCTTCGGCCCCACCCTGGAAGACGTGCGCAAGGGCCTGATCGGCAAGATCGGCGAGAACATGAGCTTTCGCCGTTTCAAGCGTTTTTCCGGCGGCAGCAAGCTGGCGGCCTATCTGCATGGCACGCGCATCGGCGTGGTCGTGGAATTTGACGGCGATGAAACCGCTGCCAAGGACACCGCCATGCACGTTGCGGCCATGAAGCCCGTCGCGCTGACCAGCGCCGACGTGCCGGCCGACATGATCGAGAAGGAGCGTTCGGTGGCCACGGCCAAGGCTGCCGAGTCGGGCAAGCCCGCCGATATCGCCGCCAAGATGATCGAGGGCTCGGTGCAGAAGTACCTCAAGGAGGTCTCCCTGTTCAACCAGCCGTTCGTGAAGAACGACAAGCAGTCCGTCGAGCAGATGCTCAAGGCCGCCAACACGACCGTGAAGGCATTCACGCTGTACGTGGTGGGCGAAGGCATCGAGAAGAAGGTCGACGACTTCGCGGCCGAAGTGGCCGCCCAGGTCGCGGCCGCCAAGGCTTCGGCCTGATGCGCAGGGCGGCCACCAGCCGCCCTTTTTTTGACCCCTCATTCAGTACACTCAGCAACACCCAAGGAGCCCACCCATGCCAGAAGCCAAGCCAGCCCACAAGCGAATCCTGCTGAAGCTGTCCGGCGAGGCCCTGATGGGTGACGATGCTTTTGGCATCAACCGCGCCACGATCGTGCGCATGGTCGAAGAGGTGGCCGAGGTGGTGAACATGGGTGTTGAAGTGGCGGTCGTGATCGGCGGCGGCAACATCTTTCGCGGTGTGGCGGGGGGCTCGGTCGGCATGGACCGGGCCACGGCCGACTACATGGGCATGCTGGCCACTGTCATGAACGCGCTGGCGCTGGCCGACGCCATGGACAAGCAGGGGCTGACCGCGCGGGTCATGTCCGCGATCAACATCGAGCAGGTGGTGGAGCCGTACATCCGTCCGAAGGCGCTGCAGTACCTGGAAGAGGGCAAGGTCGTGATCTTTGCTGCCGGTACCGGCAACCCCTTCTTCACGACCGACACGGCGGCTGCGCTGCGGGGCGCGGAAATCGGGGCGGAGCTGGTGCTCAAGGCGACCAAGGTGGACGGCGTTTACACCGCCGATCCCAAGAAGGATCCGGACGCCACCCGCTACAACCAAATTACATTTGACGATGCCATGGCGCAGAATCTGGGCATCATGGACGCCACGGCCTTTGCGCTGTGCCGCGACCAGAAATTGCCCATCAAGGTGTTTTCGATCTTCAAGCACGGTGCGCTCAAGCGCGTGGTGATGGGGGAAGACGAGGGCACCCTGGTTTATGCCTGATGGCGAACGCCACGGCCTGAGGAGAAACACATGACCATTGCCGACATCAAGAAAACCACAGAAGGCAAGATGGACCAGTCCATCGCCGCCTTCAAGAACAACCTGACCAAGATCCGCACCGGCCGTGCCAATCCGGCTTTGCTGGACGCCATCCAGGTTGATTACTACGGATCCATGACGCCGCTGAGCCAGGTTGCCAATGTTTCCTTGCTGGATGCCCGTACCATCAGTGTCCAGCCTTGGGAAAAGGG
>CAZUJD010000110.1:0-6598 GCA_964620025.1 uncultured Ramlibacter sp.
ACCGCTACCGCAAGGACGGCGCCATCAGCGCCCACCCGCCCTCCAACATCCCCTTTCTGGCTTTAGGCGCTTGGATACTCACGGTCGGCTGGTTCGGCTTCAACGTGATGAGCGCACAAACCGTGGACAAGATTTCCGGCCTGGTGGCGGTGAACTCGCTGATGGCCATGGTGGGCGGCACCCTTGCCGCGCTGGCCCTGGGCAAGAACGACCCCGGCTTTGTGCACAACGGCCCCCTGGCGGGCCTGGTGGCCGTGTGCGCCGGCTCCGATCTGATGCACCCGCTGGGCGCTCTGGTCACCGGCGCAATCGCAGGCGGCATCTTCGTGGTGATGTTCACCCTCACGCAGAACCGCTGGAAGATTGACGACGTGCTGGGCGTCTGGCCGCTGCACGGTCTGTGCGGCGCCTGGGGCGGCCTGGCCTGCGGCATCTTCGGCAGCAAGGCGCTGGGCGGCCTGGGTGGTGTGAGCTTCGGCGCTCAGGCCCTCGGCACGCTGATGGGCGTGGCCTGGGCCCTTGTCGGCGGCTTTGTGGTGTACGGCCTGATCAAGTCCATTGCCGGCCTGCGGCTGACACCGGAAGAGGAATACGACGGCGCCGACCTGTCCATCCACAAGATCGGCGCAACCCCTGATCGCGAGGTCAACTGGTAGCGCGCATCATGCGGGCCGCCAGCGGCCGGTCCATCGACCAGGCGCCCGGCCCGTAAATCGCCAGCGCAGCCAGCAACGCACCCCACAGGATGTGCTGTTGCAGCGCCGCCGGCGCAATGTCGGACAGCGCAACGACCGCGACTGCGTTCACCACCCACAGCCCAAGCGCGGCAAAACGCCCGCCCAGTCCCAGAACCAGCAGCACGGGCAGCACCAGCTCGCCGGCCGTGCCCAGGACGGCCGCCACGGGGGGTGACAGCAACGGCACCTTGTATTCGTCGGTGAACAGGGCGACGGTGGTGCCCCAGTCCTGCAGCTTGGTCAGCCCCGAGAGGAAAAATACCTGCCCCACATACAGGCGCGCCGCCAGCGCGGCAAGCGGCTGCAAGGCGTTGAGCACGGCCGTGAAGCTGCTGGACAGGGCCAGCAGACGGCGCAGGGACGTGGAAAAGGTGGTCATGCAATCCTCCGGGGTCAGTTGCATTGGTTGGGAACGTGCAACGCTGCACCCAGCACCAGGGCGCCTTGCACGGCGGGCGCCAGCCAGGCGCTGAAATCAAGGGCCGGCGCCTGCGCCAGCGCATCGGACAGTGAAGCGCCACTTTGCAGCGCCGCCACCAGGGCGGCCTCGCCCGGCTGTGCCAGGCGCACGCGCGGGCGCAGGCCGTCGCGCCAGACCAGCGCTGTTTCTCCCACCTGGTCGCGCAGCAACCGGGCCGCCTCGGCCAGAGGTGGCCCACCGGCTAGATGGGCATTGACGATGCTCACCACAGGCCAGTCACTGTCCAGACACAGCGCGCCGGGGGACAGCACCAGCGTCAGCCTGGCCGGGTCCCGGTTGGTGAGCAGCGCGAAGGACTCGGGGTTCAGCACCGCATCCGGCGCAAAGGCCAGCCGGTGCAGCGCCCATTCCAGCTGCGCCACATCACCCAGATAAGGCTCGTCCGCCAGCTGGGGCGCCTGACGGACAAATCGGGCGAGGCCCTCCCCCCATTGCGCGATGTCCCCCCGGGTCGGGGGCCGGGCCCGCCAGAATGCCCGGGCCAGCGCCGCGAAGTTGTCTTCGGCCAGCAGTTGTGCAAGCACCGGAAAGGCACCGGCCAACGCACGCGCTGCCAGTTCGGTGCCGTGTGCACGGTAGGCCTTCACGGCCCGGCCCAGCTGCATCCCCGTGCCGGGGCCCCGGGGCCGCACCCAGCCTTCGACGGCCTGCATGGCTTCGTCGTGGCCAGATGCCCACAAAGCGGCCAGCAGCGCCTGCTGTTGCAGGGCCAGCGTCGCGCTCATGCGCCACGCCGCGCGATGGCGGCCTCCTGCAGCAACACCGGCAGGGCCGGCACAGCGGTGTCCCATTCCACCAGCGTGGGTACAAAGCTGAAGCGCTGTTGCGCATGGGCATGCAGCTGCCACACGGCGTCGCTCACGCAGCTGCCGTGGTCGTCGATCACGATCTCACCCTGTTCGTCTTTCAGGTGGGTGTGCCCGGCCACATGGATCTCGCCCACGCTGGCCGGGGAAATGGCATCCAGCCAGCTGCGGCAGGCCTGCGCCGGGTCGGCGGGGTCTGCGGCAATCTGCGCGTTGAGCGCGTTCACGTAGATGTTGTTCACGTCCACCAGCAGCCCGCAGCCGGTGCGCTTGGCCAGGGCATTGAGAAACTCTGGTTCGGCCCGGTCGCTGGATGCCCAGCCGAAATATGCCGACAGGTTTTCCACCAGCAAAGGCCGGCGCAGACGGTCCTGCACTTGCTGCACATTGGCGCACAGTACGTCCAGCGACTCGTCATCGAAAGGGATGGGCAGCAGGTCGGCCGCGTGCACAGCGACACCGCCCAGCGTCCCGCGCGCAAAGCAGGCATGGTCACTCACACGCACCGGCTCGATGCGCTCGACCAGCCTCGCCAGCTGCTCCAGGTGGGCGGCGTCCACGCCGGTGGCAGAGCCCAGCGCCAGGCCCACGCCATGCAGGCTCACCGCATAGTGCGCACGCGCCTGGGCCAGCACGGCCAGCGCCGCCCCGCCGTCACCGAAGAAGTTTTCCGAATGGACTTCCAGGAAGTCCAGCGCGGGCAGGCTTTGCAGCAGCTCCCCGTAATGGGGATGCCGCCAGCCGATGCCGACCTGCGTCATGCTGCGCTTCAGGCCTTCTTGGCAGCCATCTTGGCTTCGTCGGCGCTCAGGCCCTTCATGGTCTTGCAGCTGCCCTTGGCCACGTACTTCCATTCGCCCTTGTCGTTGTCCACCTTGGCCTGGCCAGCGCAGGAGTGGGTGCCCGCCAGGTTGGCGCAGTCGTTCTGGCCGGCTTTGGCAATGCCGTAGCACTTTTCCTTTTCCTGGGCGGCGACGGGCGCAGCGACCAGGAGGGTGGACAGCAGCGAAGCGGCGGCAGCGGCGATGAGGGTTTGCTGGTTCATGGGTCAGTTCCTTGTGGATCAATGGTGGTTGAGGGAATGTTTCAGTCGGTTGGGCGCCTGAGTCCTTACATACGCCGGCCCCCTACAGCCGGATGCAGCACCCTACAGAAGCTCCGCAATCCGGTCCCAGGCTTCCGGGGGAATCCGCCCGTCATAACGCTCGACAACCTTGCCGTTCTTGTCGATCAGCCAGGCTGCCGGCAGCTGCGCGGGGCGTCCCAGGTTGTCGCGGTGGCCGGGTTCGCCGGCCCACAGCTGGACAAACCGCTGGCGCAGCGGCACCGTGCGTGAAATGATCTGTTCGTAGGCAAACACGTCCTGGACCTTGCGGTCGGTGCTCACCAGCACCAGCTCGAACGGCTTGCCAGCCCAGCCCTCATAGTTCTGGCGCAGCTCGGGCATCTTGTCGCGGCACACGGCGCAACCGGTGGACCAGAGCATGAGCAGCACCACCTTGCCACGCTGCGAAGCCAGCGAAAACGGCATGCCGTCAATGGTCTTGCCCTCAACCTGCAATGCTGGTTCCTGTGGCTTCACGGCTGCAACGGAAGGGGCCGGCACCTGGGCCAGGGCATTCACCATCAGGCAGGCTAGGATGGCGGCGACGAGCAGCGACGGGAGGTGTTTCATGCCCTGCAGTCGTAACCAGCGACTGGTTTCTTACAGGGGCATGACCACCGCCTGCTGGCTGCCAATTAGGTGATTGGGGCAATGTAGCCCATAATCCCGGGGTGCCCGGCCTTCGGGCCGGCACAGGTTAGCGGTGATTGGTCAGTTTCGCGTCTTTGAATTTTCTGGTTTGTTGATTGCGTTTTGCGGACTCCATCGCGTTGTGCGTTTTTACTCAGGAGTCCCTTATGGGCAACAAACTTTACGTGGGCAACCTGCCCTATTCGTTCCGTGACAGCGACATGGAACAGGCTTTCAGCCAGTTCGGCACGGTTTCCAGCGCCAAGGTCATGATGGAGCGCGACACCGGCCGCTCCAAGGGTTTCGGCTTTGTCGAAATGGGCAGCGATGCTGAAGCGCAAGCCGCCATCCAGGGCATGAACGGCCAGCAAGTGGGCGGCCGTGGCCTGGTGGTCAACGAAGCCCGTCCGATGGAGCCGCGCGCTCCGCGCAGCGGCGGCTACGGCGGCGGTGGTGGTGGCGGCGGCTACGGCGGTGGCCGTGATCGTTACTGATCGCTGACTTCGCGCAATGCATCAAATCGGTGCATTCAACCAAGGGCCCTTCGGGGCCCTTTTTGTTGCCGCATGCGGGTTTTTTCGGGGCTGGGCGTGGCTTTGCAGCTTGTGTGCTTTGGCGATATCTGGTTAATAATGCATTCGCGAGTGCCCGTCAGGGCGCTCGCAAGTTTGCGGTGAACAGGTCACTTTCGCGTCTCTCAGGGTTTGTTGAATGCGTTTTCGGGACTCCATCGCTTCTGGTCAATCCGTGTTTTTTGAGGAGTCCCTTGATGGGCAATAAACTGTATGTGGGCAACCTGCCCTACTCGGTGCGCGACAGCGATCTCGAACAGGCATTCAGCCAGTTCGGTGCGGTGACCAGCGCCAAGGTCATGATGGAGCGCGACACCGGCCGCTCCAAAGGTTTCGGCTTTGTGGAAATGGGCAGTGACGCCGAGGCGCAAGCCGCCATCAACGGCATGAACGGCCAGCCCCTGGGCGGCCGCAGCGTGGTGGTCAATGAGGCCCGTCCGATGGAAGCACGTCCCCCCCGTAGCGGTGGTTACGGCGGCGGCGGTGGTGGTGGTTACGGCGGCGGTGGTGGTGGCGGCTACGGTGGTGGCGGCGGCGGCCGTCGCGAAGGCGGTGGCGGCGGCTACGGCGGCGGTGGCCGCGGCGGTGGTGGCGGTGGCGACGGCGGCTTTCGCAGCCCCTATGGCTCCGGCCCCCGTGGCGGCGGTGGCGGTGGCGGCGGCTACGGCGGCGGCGGTGGCCGTGGCGGCAACGGCGGTTACTGATCAAGCCCCAGGCTACTGATCAAGAAAAAGGCTCCTTCGGGAGCCTTTTTGCTGGACGCGTGAAACGCTCAATCACCGGCGACCGCTTCGGCCCGTTCGCGGCGGCGCGCACTGCGATCCACAAGGGCCGACAGCTCGCGGCCGTCCATCAGCCATTGCGCATGGGCATTGGCCTGTACATGCACGTCACGCACCAGTGCCATGAACTGCAGCGGGACGGCCGGATGCAGCAAGGCCATCGGTGTCGCCGGATACAGGCGATCTGCTGCACGCATGTTTTTCATGACCAGCTGGACCTTCGAATGGCGCCGGTCCAGCTGCAGCTGCTCCCACAGGGATGCCAATTCAGTCGCCGGCCCTTCCAGGAACTGCAGGTACAGCCCGCAGCCCGCCAGCAAGGTGCCGCTGATACGGCGCCCGGCATTGCGGCGGGCCGCCCGCTCCACCATCTCGGCCAGCGCCGCCGTGTCCATCACGCGCGTCTTGCGGCTGCAATACAGCAGCTGCATGACGTTCTGCGTGGCGGCAGGGGCGGGTGATCGGGCTTGGGCCATGGCCCTATTGTGGGAACCGGCCCGGCGCCGCGCCATCGCCTGGCAACAGCCCATGCCCTGGCAAGCCCGCGAATTGGCAACGCTGTTGCAGCGCCCCCATCAAAATGCGACTTATTGCCCGGCCTGGCGGTGCTTGCGCGGCCGTCCGGACAGTGCCCGGTCGAAGACGCCATTCGGCAGGAGCCGCAACAGCCCGGCCACCACGCCCATCTGCCAGGGAATGACCCGGTAGCTGGCCCCGTCCTGGATGGCCCGGAAGGCCCGGTCGGCAAAGTCCTCGGGTTGCATCAGGAACGGCATGCTGTAGCGGTTCTGCCGGGTCAGCGGTGTGTCGATATATCCGGGGCATATCGTCACCACACGAACACCACCAGGGCCCAGTTCCCCACGCAGGCTTTCGCAATAGCTGATGACAGCTGCCTTGCTGGAGCAGTAGGCACCGTGGCCCGGCAGGCCACGGATGCCGGCCACGCTGGCAATTCCGGTGAGCGTGCCGCTGCCGCGCGCCAGCATGGGCGCGACAAATGGGTGAAAGGTGGCGGCGAGCCCGATGTTGTTGGTGGCAAAAGTGCGCGCCATGACGTCGATGTCCTCGCGCGCCGAAGTGTCCATGCCGATGCTGATGCCGGCGTTGGCGATCACCACGTCGGGCACACCCTGGCCGGCGATGCAGGCCAGGCCGGCGGCAATGATGCTGTCCGGCAGCGCGACATCGGCGCCATAGACCGCATGGCGCGCAGGGTCCAGCCCCTTGTCCTGTGCCCAGCGCTCGATTTCAGCGGTGCGGCGCGCCACCAGTGCCAGGCGCCAACCCGCCTGGTAGAAGCGCCAGGCCAGCGCCTGGCCGATGCCGCTGGACGCGCCGGTGATGAAGACTAGAGGTGCCATGGCAGGAGCCTTTCAGGTCAGGGGGCCGTGCGCCGGCTAAATAAACCCCCCCACCCCCCGCCCACCAACAAAAAAACGTGCCAAAGTTCGGTTGAAAAACTGTCAGGCCGGAACAAAGAAA
>CAZUJD010000110.1:6608-9674 GCA_964620025.1 uncultured Ramlibacter sp.
AGGTCCATCACGCGGTCCACATTGTCGTAGTCCATGCTGTCAGCCGAGAACTGGTCACTGCCGCGCGTGAGTGTCACGGGTTTGTTCGAGCGGATGCGTTCGGTCTCCAGGAAGGCGTGCAGGAATTCGCCCCGGAACTGCAGCGATGGCACCGGGTTGCCGGCGGCGTCCGTGCCTGCATCGCGCGTGACCACGGCGTTGCCGAACAGCTGTACTTCGGTTCCGTCACCGTTGCTCAGGGCCCGGTCGGCCGTGGCCACGGTCAGCAACCCCTTTTCGTTGATCGACCGGATGCGCGGCTGGTCGATCTCCAGCGTGTCGCTGTCGGGGAAGTGGCGGGCCTCGGTGCCCATGACCTCGCTCTTCAGGCGCCCGCTGCCGTCAAAGGTCTTGACCGAAAAGCGGCGCATGAAATAGTCGGGCTCGCTGGTCGCCACCTTGTCGCCCGCCGCCGGAGCGGCCTGCGGCGTATTGCGAACCAGCCAGTAGGTGCCCAGGGCCAGCAGCCCCATCAGGATGATGGGCAGGTAGATCGACACATGGTCCCACAGGCGCAAGCCCATGCGCACGGCCCGTGCGGCTGCCGTCATGGCCCCAGGGCCTCGCGCAGCAGCGCAGCGTAGTGGCCGCCGGCCACCAGCAGCAAGTCACAGAATTCACGCGCCGCCCCGTGGCCGCCGGTGGCCTGCGTGACCCAGGCCGCCCGCGCACGCACCTCGATGTGGGCATTGGCCGGCGCTACCGCAAAGCCGCAGCGCGCCAGCACCGGCAGGTCCGGCCAATCGTCACCAATGGCGGCCGCCTGCTGCCAGTCCAGGCCCAGTGCCTGCAGCGTCTGCTCGGCTGCGGGGCGCTTGTCTTCAGTGCCAAAGTGCGCATGCGTGACGCCCAGTGCCGCCAGCCGCCCGCGCAGGGCCCTGGAGTCGCGCCCGGTGATGACCGCCGGCGTGATGCCGGCCTTTTGCAGCAGCTTGATGCCCAGGCCGTCCAGGATGTTGAACCGCTTGAGGGATTCACCCTGATCGGACATGAACAGGCCGCCATCGGTCAGCACACCGTCGATATCGAAGAACGCGACCCGGATGTCCTGGGCCTTCAGCAGCAGCTCGGGCGGGAAAGTCAGGGCAGGCGTCATGGCAAGGTTCTTTCAAGCGGCCACCGTGGAACCGGCTTTGCCGGGCCACTGGTGGCGCCCCCTGGGGGGAGGCGCCAAAGGCGCTTCAGGGGGGTCATATCACCTTCGCGCGCAGCAGGTCATTGGCGTTGACCGCGCCGCACAGGTGGCCGGCTTCGTCGACCACGAGCACGAGGGTAATGCGGTACTGCTCCATGAGCTCGACCGCCTCGACCGCCAGCACATCGGCCCGGATCGTGCGCGGGTTGGCATTCATGATGTCGCGCGCCACCGATGCCCGCAGGTCCACGCCGCGCTCCACATGGCGGCGCAGGTCGCCCGCCGTGAACAGGCCCAGCACCCGGCCGTCGGCGCCGACAACCGCCGAGGCGCCCATGCCCTTGTCACCCATTTCGCGCATCAGCTCACCAAACGGTGCGTCCGGGCCTACCTGGGGAACAGCGTCCCCAGTGCGCATCACGTCCTTGAGCAGCGTCAGCAGCTTGCGCCCCAGGGCGCCGCCGGGGTGGGAACGTGCAAAGTCTTCTGCCTTGAAGCCGCGGGCGTCCAGCAGCGCCACAGCCAGCGCGTCACCGAGCGCCAGCTGCGCCGTGGTGCTGGCCGTGGGGGCGAGGTTCAGCGGACAGGCTTCCTTTTCGACGCTGCTGTCCAGCACGATGTCGGCATGCCTGGCCAGCGACGAGCGCACATTGCCGGTCATGGCCACCAGCGGAACGCCCTGACGCTTGAGCACGGGCAGGATGGCGGTGATTTCCTCGCTCTCGCCGCCATTGGAGATGGCCAGCACCACGTCTACGGGCTTGATCATGCCCAGATCACCGTGGCTGGCTTCGGCCGGATGAACAAACATGGCAGGCGTGCCGGTGGACGCCAGCGTGGCCGCGATCTTGCGCCCGACATGGCCGCTTTTGCCCATGCCCATGACGACCACACGGCCGCGCACGTCCAGCATGAGTTCCACGGCCTTGACGAAAGCGTCGCCCGTGCGGGCTTTCAGGCCCAGCACGGCAGCAGCTTCGATCTCGAATGTCTCCTGGGCCAGGCGCAGGGCCTGGGCGGGGTCGAATGTCATCACGGGATTCTATCGACGCGGGGCTGCCCCCGGTACATGGCTTGCTAGCATCGGGGGATGACCTCGCTGGAACTGACACTGCTGTACCTGCTGGCCGCTGTGCTGGGGGTGGTGGCATGCCGGTCGATGCGGCTGCCGCCCATGCTGGGTTATCTGGTCGTGGGCGTGGTGATCGGCCCCAACGCGCTGGCCCTGGCCGAGAACTCCGAAGGCATCAAGCACCTGGGCGAGTTCGGCGTGGTGTTTCTCATGTTTGTGATCGGGCTGGAATTCAACCTGCCCAAGCTGCGCGCCATGCGCGGCCATGTGTTCGGGCTGGGCCTGTTCCAGGTGGGCCTGACCATTGTGCTGGCCACGGGCGGCTCGCTGTTCCTGGCCGCCCTGGCGCCCACTTTGTGGAAGATGGGCTGGCAAACGGCACTGGCGCTGTCCGGCGCCCTGGCCATGAGCAGCACGGCCATCGTCGTGAAACTCATGGCCGAGCGGCTGGAAATCGAGTCCGAGCACGGCAAGCGTGTGATGGGCGTGCTGCTGTTCCAGGATCTGGCCGTGGTGCCGTTGCTGGTGCTGATACCGGCCCTGGGCAGCCCGCCCGAGATGCTGTTCACCGCGCTGGCGCTGGCGGGCCTGAAGGCAGCCGCGCTGATCGCGGTGCTGCTGGTGGGCGGACAGCGCGTGATGCGCTGGTGGCTGACGCTGGTGGCCAGGCGCAAGAGTGAAGAGCTGTTCGTGCTGAACCTGCTGCTGATCACGCTGGGCCTGGCCTGGCTGACCGAGCTGGCCGGGCTGAGCCTGGCGCTGGGCGCCTTCATCGCTGGCATGCTCATTTCGGAGACTGAGTACAAGCACCAGGTGGAAA
>CAZUJD010000111.1:0-212 GCA_964620025.1 uncultured Ramlibacter sp.
TGCTGCGCCGGAATTGTGTTTTCCCCTATCGACGCTCAGCACATCAGCACATCAGCGTGCGCCGGCGGCTTCCAGCATCTTCACCATTTCGCCATAGCCGCGCGAGCGCGCCAGCTGCAGGGGCGTGGCGCCCTGGCGGTCCTTGAGCTGCAGGTTGGCCCGGGCGTCAATCAGGGCCTTGAGCGTGGCCTGGTGGCGCGCGCCGCCATGGC
>CAZUJD010000111.1:222-9631 GCA_964620025.1 uncultured Ramlibacter sp.
TTCACATGGTCCAGCGGGGCGCCGGCGGCGATCAGCTGGCGCACCACGCCGTCGTGGCCCAGGTGCGCCGCAGCGATCAGCGCGGTGCCGTCGTAGCGGCTGGTGACCTGCCTGGCACTGGCGCCCAGTGCCAGCAGCACGCGCAGGGTTTCTTCGTCGTCGGCGACCGAGGCGATGGTCACGCCGTCATAGCGGTCGTTTTCCAGCAGGTTGATGTCGGCGCCGGCCTTGACCAGAGCGCGGATGGCCTCACGCTGGCGGGCAAACGCGGCCACATGCAGGGGCGTGCGGCCGTTGCTGTCGCGGGCATTGAGGTCCGCTTTGGCCGCGGCGAGCTGGACGATCTGCGCCACGTCGCCTTTGTGGGCGGCAGCGTGCAGGCCGCTGTAGCGGGCTGCTTCGGCGGGCGTGGGTCCTACCTGGGCGGTGGCGGTCACAGCGCCGAGACCGCAGGCAGCGGCCAGCAACAGGGGGCGCAACAGGGCATGGATGCAGTTCGACTTCATGGTGATTCCTTCAGGTTGATGCAGACCGGCGCGGGCTTACTTCAGCAGCTCTTTGACCTTGTCCAGTGCCGCAACCGCGCACTGTTCGTCCAGGTGGCCGCCGGGCGCGCCGCCCACGCCCACGGCACCGATCACTTCGTTGCCCACCTTCACCGGCACACCGCCACCCAGCAGCAGGAAGCCGGGAATGTGCACCAGGTTGGCCGCGGCCGGGTTCTTCTGTGCGCCTTCCATCATGGCCAGGGTGTTGTTCCTGGCCGATGCAGAGGTAAAGGCCTTTTGCAGGCTGGCGGCCAGGGTGTGGGGGCCGGCGTTGTCGGCGCGCTGCACGGCGCGGATGCTGCCGGCGCGGTCCACCACGGTGGCGGTCACGGCGTAGCCACCGGCGCTGCAGGCCGCCACGGTGGCGCCGGCGATCTGGTTGGCCAGCTCCAGCGAGATGTTCTTTTCGGTGCGCACGGCCTGGGCCTGGGCGGCGGTGGCGGTGATGAGCGACAGGGCAAGGGCGGAAACGATCTTTTGCATGGTGTTCTCCTGGGGTGTTGCGGTTCAATCAACCGTGGAAGAACTTTAAAAATTGCGCGGTCGCCTGCCCATTCGTACGGTTACGCGCGCGGCTCCGTAAAACTACGGAGCCTGGTCTTCGACCAGCACGGCATAGCCGCGGATCAGCTGCGCCAGGGACTCGGCCTGCAGCTTGGCAAACAGGTTGGCGCGGTGGGTTTCCACCGTGCGCGGCGACACATCCAGCGCGCGGCCGATTTCCTTGTTGGTCAGGCCCGCCACGATCAGGCCCAGTACTTCGCGCTCCCGCGCTGACAGCTGGGCAAAGCGTTCACGGGCGGCGCGATCGGCCTGATGGCGTTCACGCGATTTCACATGCGCGCGCACGGCGTTTTGCAGCGCTTCCAGCAGGGCCTCGTCGTCCACCGGTTTTTCAAGGAATTCCGCTGCGCCGGATTTGAACGCGCGCCGGCACATCTCGACCGTGCCGTGGCCGGTGAGCATGATCACCGGCTGGTCCACGCCCTGGGCCATCAGCTGGTCCAGCACTGTCAGACCGCTGATGCCGGGCATGCGTACGTCCAGCACGATGGCGCCGATGCCCTGGCGGTCAAACCCCGCCATGAACGCCTGCGGGTCGGCCCAGGCCTGCACCCGCAATCCCACCGTGCCAATCAGCAGGGCCAGGCTCGAACGCACGGCCTCGTCGTCGTCGATCAGGTGGATCAGGGGCGACAGCGTGTTCATGCAGCAGCCAGTGGCAGGCGCAGGTGAAAGACGGCGCCGCGCGGCGTATGGTGGGCGGCACTGAGCTGGCCGCCCATACCGCCGGCCAGGGTTTCGCACAGGTTCAGACCCAGACCCAGACCGCCCGCACGGGTGGTGAAAAAGGGCTCGAACAGCCGCGGCAGCACGTCCGGCGCAATGCCCGGGCCGGTGTCGGCCACGCTCAGCGTGCCGTGCGTGCCATCGGCTGCCAGTGTGATGCGCAGGTTGCGCTCGCCCGCGGGCACCTGCTCCATCGCCTGAAGCGCGTTCATCAGCAGGTTGTGGAGGATCTGCTCCAGGGCCACCGGTTCAGCCTGCACGGTGATGGCCTCTGCAGGGGCGTCCACCTGGCCGGCCACCTGGCGGCGTTGCAGCTCGGGCGCCAGCAGGTACAGCGCGTTGCGCACGGTGTCCTGCAGCACCACGGGCTGCAGCTGGGCCGCCGGGTCGGGTCGCTGCACGGCGCGCCGCAGCCGGCCCACCACGTCGGCGGCGCGACGGGCCTGCTGCGCGGCTACCGTCATGGCATTGCGGGCCATGCCCAGGTCGGGTGGGTCCTCGGCCAGCAGGCGGCCGGCGGCCTGGGTGCTGGCCAGCAGCGCGGTCAGCGGCTGGTTGAACTCATGTGCCATGCCCGCGGCCAGCTCGCCCAGCGTGTTCAGCCGTGCCACCTGTCCCAGGCGCAACAGCTCTTCGGCCCGTCGGCGTTCCTCGCGCTGGCGCAGCAGCACGCAGGCGCCAGCCAGCAGCGCGGCAACCGCCAGGGCCCACGCCATCATCCAGCCCCAGGGCAGCTCGCCCCAGCCGACCTGGCGTTCAGCGGCCACATCAAACGGCTGGCTGGCCGAGGCCAGGTGCTTGTGGAAGTCAAAACGCCAGCCGCCCGAGCCGATGCGACCGGGCTGCACCACAAAGCGCTGGCCCTCATGTTCCAGCGTCACGCGCACGGGGCTGGTGTCGGGCGTCATGGGCCATTCGTTCCAGGGCACGGTGGCGCGCAGGTCCATCAGCAGTGCAAAGCTGGCGGGTTCGGCCGCCAGCACCAGCCAGTAGCGGGCACCCCCCAGGTCCAGCCCGGCCAGTGCTGGCCGGCGCACGGCGCGCGACAGGGTTTCTGCCGCGGCCAGCCGTTCGGCAGACCAGGTGGCATCGCGGTCGCGCCGCTGCACGCCCAGGATCTGCGGGTACAGGGCCGTCAGGCGCTGCTCGGGGGCGGAGGCTTCGGCCTGCGGCTGCAGCAGGGCCAGCGTGGCCAGCACGGCGTCGTGCTGCACCACGCGCTGGCTCAGCAGGCGGTGGGCGATGCGAGCGTCGGTCTCAAACGCATCGCGCAGCTGCGCCAGGTGCTGCCGTGCCAGCGCGGCAGCACCCAGCACCGAAGCCACCAGCCCCGCTGCGATCCAGAGCCGGTAGCGGCGCATCCAGTCCAACATGGGCGCATTGTGCATGCTGGGTCACAATGCCGCCATGAAGTCGTTCCCCGCGCATTGGCTGACCCCGCAACGCCTGCTGCAGGCGTCAGTGGCGGTGGCGGTCGTCACCATCACACTCAAGACGCTGGCCTGGTACGTCACCGGCTCGGTCGGCCTGCTGTCCGACGCGATGGAATCCTTTGTCAACCTGGCCAGTGCCGTGTTTGCGCTGGTGATGGTGACCATTGCCCGGCGCCCCGCTGACGAAGACCACCCCTACGGCCACCACAAGGCCGAATATTTCTCGTCGGGCTTCGAAGGCATCCTGATCATCGGCGCGGCCCTGGGCATCATCTGGGCCGCCGGCCACCGCCTGTTCGACCCGCAGCCGCTGGAGCAACTCGGTTGGGGGCTGGGCCTGTCGGTGGCCAGCTCGGCGCTCAACGGCCTGCTGGCCTGGGCCATGTTCCTTGCCGCGCGCGAGCACCGCTCCATCGCCCTGGAGGCCGATGCCCGGCATCTGGTCACTGACGTCTGGACGTCGGCGGGAGTGGTGGTGGGGCTGGTGGCGGTGTCGCTGACCGGCTGGCTGTGGCTGGACGCGCTGGTGGGCATGGGTGTGGCGCTGAACATCCTCAAAGAGGGCTTTGACCTCATGAAGCGCTCGTCGCAGGGCCTGATGGACGAGGCACTGGAGCCTGAGGTGCTGACCCGCATCAGCGAAGTGCTGGGTGAGTTCGAGCACCACACCATCCGCTTTGACCACATCACCACCCGCAAGGCCGCGCAGCGCCGGTTTGTGGACCTGCACATGCACATGCCCGCCAGCTGGACGCTGGGACGGGCGGCCGCCGTGCGCACGAGCGTGGAACAGGCGCTGATGAGCGCGGTGCCGGGCCTGCGTGCCACCATCCAGCTGCTGCCCAGCGATGTCGAGGCGCATTTTGATGATGAGAAGGACCTGATCTGATGTTGAGCGTGATCCAGCGGGTGAGCCAAGCCCGCGTTGTTGTGGATGGTGAAGTGGTCGGTGAAATCGGCGCCGGTTTGCTGGTGCTGGTCTGCGCCGAGCGCGGCGACACCGAAATGCAGGCCGACAAGCTGCTGGCCAAGCTGCTCAAACTGCGGATATTTTCCGACGACGCCGGCAAGATGAACCGCAGCGTGCAGGACATCGCGGGCGGGTTGCTGCTGGTCAGCCAGTTCACACTGGCGGCGGACACCTCGGGCGGCAACCGGCCGAGCTTTACCACTGCGGCGGCGCCCGACGAGGGCCGTCGTCTGTACGACTATTTTGTGGACAAGGCCCGCGCCGCCCACCCGGTGGTGCAGACCGGGCGGTTTGCCGCCGACATGAAGGTGCAGCTGCTCAACGACGGGCCCGTGACCATCCCGATCCGGATTCAGTAGGAGCAGGGAGTCAATAGGGGTTGGGATAACCCAGCGCGCCCAGCAGCAGGATCTCCAGCGCCTCCATCGCCAGCGCGTCCCGCTCGTTCGTCTCATGGTCCCAGCCCTGGGCATGCAGGGTACCGTGCACCAGCAGGTGGACATAGTGCGCTTGCAGGGTCTTGCCCTGCGCCAGTGCCTCGCGCGCCACCACCGGTCCGCACAGCACCAGGTCGGCGGCCACCACGGGCTGGCGTGTGTAGTCAAACGTCAGCACGTTGGTGGCGTAATCCTTGCCGCGGTACTGCAGGTTCAGCGCGCGGCCCTCGTCCTCGCCCACGATGCGCACGGCGATTTCGCCCGGCGCGTCCAGCGCGTGACCTACCCAGGCCTTGACCCTGGCGGGCGACAGCGCCGCACGGTGCTCGGCCACGCCGTCAAAGCGGCCGAACTGCAGCGATATGTCAGTCATGTTGTTCATGGGCCTCAGGCGGACTTGCTGCGGGCGGCGTCATAGGCGTCCACGATGCGCGCCACCAGCGGGTGGCGAACCACATCGGCGCTGGTGAAGCGGGTGTGGGCAATGCCCTTGACGCGCTTGAGCACGCGCTCTGCATCGACCAGGCCGCTGAGCTGTCCCTTGGGCAGGTCAATCTGGCTGACGTCGCCAGTGACCACGGCCTTGGCGCCAAAGCCGATGCGCGTGAGGAACATCTTCATCTGTTCGGGCGTGGTGTTCTGCGCCTCGTCCAGGATCACGAAAGCGTTGTTCAGCGTGCGCCCGCGCATGAAGGCCAGCGGCGCGATCTCCAGGGCCTGGCGCTCAAAGGCCTTGGTCACCTTGTCAAAGCCCATCAGGTCGTACAGCGCATCATACAGCGGGCGCAGGTACGGGTCCACCTTCTGGTTCAGGTCGCCGGGCAGGAAGCCCAGCTTCTCGCCGGCCTCCACCGCCGGGCGGGTCAGCACGATGCGCTGCACGGCGCTGCGTTCCAGCGCGTCCACCGCCATGGCCACCGCCAGGTAGGTCTTGCCCGTGCCCGCCGGGCCGATGCCGAAGGTGATGTCGTGACTGGCGATGTTGTCCAGGTACAGGCTTTGCATGGGCGTGCGGGCCTTCAGGTCGGCGCGGCGCGTCTGCAGCGTCATGGCGCCGTCGGCGCCTTCGACCAGGCCGCTGTCGCCGGCCAGCATGAGCTGCACGGTGTCGGGCGCAATCGGGCGCGCTGCGATCTCGTACAACGCCTGCAGCACCTCCAGCGCGCGCTGGGCTTTCGCCTTGGGACCGTCGATCTTGAACTGCTCGTGCCGGTGGGCAATGCTGACCGACAGGGCCAGCTCGATGGTGCGCAGGTGGGCGTCGGTGGGACCGCACAGGTTGGCTGTGCGGGTGTTGTTGGGGGGCGAAAAGGTATGGCGGAGAATCATGCGATGCGAATCTGGCTAGACCGTATTGTCGCTGTTGCGCTGCTTGTCGTGGCGGTCCTGTTCCAGCCCGCGCATGCAGAGCCGGCTGTGCTGGTGCGGGCCGAGGCGGGCCGCGCGGGACCGGACGGCGGCCCGCCCACGGCCTGGACGCCCGTGGCGCTGCCGCACGACTGGTCCGACACCTTCCCCGGTTACAGCGGCATCGTCTGGTACCGGCTGTCCGTGCATCTTGGGCAGGGCAGTGACAGTGATGGAGCCAGCGACGGCGGCCTGATGGGCCTTTACCTGGCCCGGGCCTGTACCAACGCCCAGGTGTTCCTCAACGGCGAGCAGGTGGGCGGCAGCGGCCTGATGACCGGAACCGTCACGCGCAACTGCTACTACCCGCAGCTGGCGGCGTTGCCGCGCGCGGTGCTGCGGCCTGGCACCAACGAACTGCTCATCCGCCTGGCGGGATTTGCCGCCAGCGAGGTGTCGGCGCGCCAGCGCGCGGCCGGCCTGTCGGAGGTGCGGTTTGGCACGCTCGGGCAGTTGCAGCCCCTGTACGACCGGCAGCTGTTCTGGAACGTCACCATCGCACAGGTGATTGCCGCCACCATCGGCTCGCTGGGCCTGGCCATGCTGGGGCTGGCGGCCGTGCGCCGGCGCGACAGCTACCTCCTGTACTTCGGCCTGTTCACCACCGGCTGGGCGCTGATCAGCACGCGGCTGTTCATCCAGGACGTGCCACTGACGCACCACCTGACCGAGGTGCTGATCTGCAGCGTCTTTCCGCCGGTGCTGGCCTGCGCCTACCTGTTCCTGCTGCGGCTGATCGGCGTGCGCAGCCGCTGGGTGGACGGCCTGCTCGCCGCGCAGGCCGTGGTGGTGCCGTTCGTGCTGCTGGCGGTGGGGCCGCAACGCCTGCTGGCCGCGGCCAGCACCGTGTACAACCTGGTGGCGGTGGAGTTCCTGCTGTGCGCGGCCTGGTTTTTCCGTGTGGCCTGGCGCACGCACCGGCGCGAGTTCTGGCTGATGGCGGGCGTGCTGGTGGTGGCAACCGGCCTGACTGGCGTGGAGATCGCGCTGCAGAACGACTGGCTGCCCCTGCCGCGCGTGCACGTGATCCACTTCACCATGCCACTTCTGTTCGTGGTGATCAGCGTGCGGCTGATCCAGATGTTCGTACAGGCGCTGAACCAGGCCGAAACCGTCAACCAGGAACTGGAGGCGCGCGTGGCCGAGAAGTCGCGCGAAATCGAGCGCAACTACGAGCAGCTCACGGCACTGCGCACCGCGCAGGCGGCGCAGGACGAGCGCCAGCGGATCGCCTCGGACCTGCATGACGACCTGGGCGCCAAGCTGCTGACCATTGCCCATGCGGCGGCGCAACCTGCTGCGCAGCCGGACGATCGCGACCGCGTGGCCGGCATGGCCCGCCAGGCGCTGGACGAAATGCGCCTGTCGGTGCGTGGCATGACGGGCCAGCCGGCACCTGCAGCCGATGTGCTGGCCGACTGGCGGGCCGAAACCGTGGGCCGCCTGACGGCCGCGGGTTTCTCGGCGCACTGGCAGGTCCAGGAACCGCCTGACGGTCTGGTGCTGCCCGCGCGCACGCACGTGCAGCTCACGCGGGTGCTGCGTGAAGCAGTGTCCAACGCCATCCGCCACAGTGGTGGCAGCGAATGCACTGTCTGCATCGCGTTCGAGCCCGGCCTTTTGCACATGCAGGTCGGCGACAACGGCCGGGGCCTGCACGGCGCTGCGCGCCAGGGCATGGGCGGCCACGGCCTGGCCGGCATCGAGCGCAGGGTGCGCCACCTGGCCGGACGCCATACCGTGCAGCCGGCGCCCGGGGGCGGCACGCTGCTGGCGCTGAGCGTCCCGCTGCTGGACCAATCCGCTAACATCAACGTTCCATGAACAGTGCCCTGATCGTCGAAGACCTGCCCGAAATCCGAGCCTGGCTTGGCGACGTCGCGCGGGCAGCGTATCCGGCACTGCAGGTCACCACGGCAGGCCGGCGCGACGAGGCCCTGGCCTGCGTGCAGCGCGGCCGGTTCGATCTGGCACTGATCGACCTGGGCCTGCCCGACGGCAGCGGCACCGATGTGGTGGGCGCGCTGCGCCGCTACCAGCCATCGGCCCTGCCGGTGGTGGTGACCATCTATGATGACGACGACCACCTGTTTCCCGCCCTGCAGGCCGGCGCCTTCGGCTACCTGCTGAAAGAGCAGCCACAGGACACCCTGGTGGCCCAGCTGCTGCGCATGACCCAGGGCGAGCCGCCGCTGTCGCCGCCGATCGCGCGTCGTGTGCTGGCCCACTTTGCCGGCGCCAGCCACCGGCGCGAGGTGCTGGTGCGGCAGATCGAAACCGAGGTCAGCCTGACCGACCGCGAGACCGAGGTACTGCAGCGCGTGGCCAAGGGCTACACCCTGCCCGAGATCGCCCAGCAGTTTGGCCTGTCGCGCCACACCATTGCGGACTACATCAAGCAGATCTACCGCAAGCTCAATGTGTCTTCGCGTGCCGAGGCAGCGCTGGAAGCCGCGCGGCGCGGGCTGGTGAATCCCTGACCAGCCCGGAGAAAAAATGATCGGAAGACTCCAAGGCACCCTGGCCGAAAAGAACCCGCCGCAAGTGCTGGTGGACTGCAACGGCGTGGGCTACGAAGTGGACGTGCCCATGAGCACCTTCTACAACCTGCCCGCGCTGGGCGACAGGGTGTCGCTGCTCACGCACTTTGTGGTGCGTGAAGATGCGCAGATCCTGTACGGCTTTGCCACCGCCGCGGAGCGCGAGGCCTTTCGCCAGCTCATCAAGATCAGCGGCGTGGGCCCGCGCACCGCGCTCAGCGTGTTGAGCGGCATGAGCGTGGCCGACATCGCCCAGGCCGTGACGGCGCAGGACGCGGGCCGCCTGGTGAAGGTGCCCGGCATCGGCAAGAAGACGGCCGAGCGGCTGCTGCTGGAGCTCAAGGGCAAGTTCGGCGCCGACATCGGCGCGGGCAGCGCCAGTGTGACGAGCGACGCGCAGGCCGACATCCTGCAGGCGCTGGTGGCGCTGGGTTACAGCGACAAGGAAGCCGCGCTGACGCTCAAGGCCCTGCCCAGGGACGTGGGCGTGAGCGAAGGCATCAAGCTCGCGCTGAAGTCACTGGCCAAATAAGACATGAGCATCCAGACCGACGACTTCGACATGCCGCCCGCCAAACGGGTGGTGTCGGCCGCGCCCGCCTCGCCCAATGAAGAGGCGATCGAGCGCGCGCTGCGGCCCAAGCTGTTTGACGACTATGTGGGCCAGGCCAGGACGCGTGAGCAGCTGGAGATCTTCATCGGCGCGGCGCGCAAGCGCGAAGAGGCACTGGACCATGTGCTGCTGTTCGGCCCGCCGGGGCTGGGCAAAACGACGCTTTCCCAC
>CAZUJD010000112.1:0-7315 GCA_964620025.1 uncultured Ramlibacter sp.
AGCAGGCCCAGCCACAGGCCTCGCATTTCGTCGGGTTTCATACGGTCAGCATCCAGAATGCGGTCGCAACAAGGACCGCTGCCAGCACGCGGTTGAACCACAGCAGCCGGCTTCCCTGCGCCAGCCACTGGCGCAGCAGCGAGCCGATCAGCGCGTAGACGAAGTTGCTGCTGAAGGCGAACACCACCATGACCACGCAGATGATGGCCAGGCGCTGTCCCGGATTGCTGGCCGGCTGGCCGGCGGCATTGACCACCCAGCCCGCGGTCAGCGTCAGTGCCAGCATCCATGCCTTGATGTTGACGAACTGCAGGCCCACACCCTGCCAGAAGGTCACATTCAGGCGCGCAGTGTCCACCTGCGACAGCTGGCCGGCACCCGCCAGCTTCCAGGCCAGCCACAGCATGTAGGCCACGCCAAACAGCTTCACGCCCCAGCGCAACGCGGGCACGCTGGTGATCAGCGCACCCAGGCCCAGCCCGGTGGCCAGCATCAGCAGCGTCCAGCCCGTGGGCACGGCCAGGCAAAAGCGCATGGCTCGCCTGAGCCCGAGGTTGGCGGCCAGCGCGGTGGACAGCGTGGTGTTGGGCCCCGGCGAAAAACTCATCGCAGTGGCAAGCAGCAAAAGGGCGGTCAGCTCGGTGGCGCTCATGAATGAAGGAAATGCGTGGGCATCTTGTCAGGCCTGGAGGATCAATGTAATCTTGCTGAACAATACACAACCAATACAGTTTGCCAGCGCAGTTTGCGATCTGTATTGGTTGCCGTGACAGTACAGGCTCCCCTGCAGGATGCACCGCCATGTTGATGAAGACCTCCACACTATCCCTGACAGAGCAGCTGGCGGCGCGCTTTGGCGAGCGCATACGCAACCGCCTGCTGGCCCCGGGCGCGCGGCTGCCCTCGGTGCGCCAGTGCGCCCAGCAGCACAGCGTGAGCCCGTCCACCGTGGTGGCCGCCTACGACCAGCTGCTGGCCCAGGGCCTGGTGGAGGCGCGCAAGAACCGTGGTTTTTTTGTGCGCGAAGCGGCACCGGCCCGCGCGGAAATGACGTCAACCGGGGACCAGGTGACCGACGGCAACTGGAGCACGGCGCACTGGTTTGCCGTGCGCGCAGCGGCGCGGGTTGCGCAGCCGGTGAATGCCACGGCGCTGATCCGCGGCATGTTCCACAAGATCAGCAACAAACCGCAGCCAGGCATGGGCGTGTTCCCGCCCGAATGGCTGGAGTCCACCTTCATGCCGGCAGCAGTGCGCAAGGTGACCGGCACGCGTGCGCTGCAGGATTTTTCGCTGCAGTACGGCGAGCCGCTGGGTGACACCAGCCTGCGCCGCGTGCTGGCCGCCAAACTGGCCACGCTGAACGTGCCCGCTGCGGCCGAGCACATCATCACCACCGTGGGGGCAACGCACGCACTGGACATCGTGAGCCGCACGCTGCTGCGACCCGGTGACCCGGTGATGGTCGAGGAGCCCGGCTGGGCCGTGGAGTTCGCGCGGCTGGCAGCCATGGGCATGCACATCCTGCCGGTGCCCCGGCGCGCTGATGGACCCGACCTGGAAGTCATGGCGAAGTACTGCGAGGTCCACAAGCCCAAGCTTTATGTGAGCGTGAGCGTGTTCCACAACCCCACGGGGTACTGCCTGTCGCCGGGCAGCGCACACCGGGTGCTGCAACTGGCCAACCAGCACAACTTCCACATCGTGGAGGACGACACCTACAGCCACATCGCGCCAGACCATGCCACGCGTCTCACATCGCTGGACGGGCTGCAGCGCACCATCTATGTCAGCGGTTTTGCCAAGATCCTGGCGCCCAACTGGCGCATCGGCTTTCTGGCGGCGCCGCCGGCGCTGGTCGAGCAGCTGCTGGACACCAAGCTGCTGGCCACCCTGACCACCCCCGCCCTGCTGGAGCGCGCGCTGGCCCTGTGCATCGAGCAGGGTCAGCTGCGCCGCCATTCGGAGCGCATCCGCACACGGCTGGATGCGGCCCGCGCGCGCACCGTCAAGCTGGCGTTGAACGCGGGCTGTACGTTCGCCGCGGAGCCGGCCGGGCTGTTTGGCTGGGTGGATACCGGCGTGGACACGGATGCGCTGGCCCAGCGCATGCTCGATGAGGGCTACCTGCTGGCGCCCGGCGCTCTGTTCCATGCGGAACGCAAGCCATCCACGCTGATGCGCATCAATTTCGCCACGGCGCAGGATGCCGTGTTCTGGAAAAAGTACGCGGAAATGGTCAAAGCATTTCGTCGGGCGCCAGCGGCCCCAGCAGCCTGACCAGCAGCTTCAGGCGGGCTGTGGCTTCGGGCTCGTCGGTGGCATCCGGGAAATCTGCACCGGGCGGCGCGCGCCAGTGCAGCTGGCCGTCTGACAGTTCGACCCGGTAGGCGCCCCGTTCGAGGGTGCTTTCAACCAGCCGGATCGCCTCGCGTGACAGGGCGGCGCTGCGGATCAGCAGGGCCACTTCGCTGTTGAGGTTCTTTGAGCGCAGGTCCAGGTTCATCGAACCGATCACCGCCAGTCGCCCTTCGATGATCACCGCCATGGAGTGCAGGCTGGCGCGAGATCCGGCGGTGACAGATCCACCCCCGCGGGAGCCCAGCCACAGCCCGCGGCCGCCGCCCGAGCCGGCCAGGCCACCGGCAGCCGGCCCTGTGGCCCGCATCTCGTGCAGTTCGACTCCCAGGCTCAACAGGGCGCGGCGGTAGCGTGCGTAGCCCGCATGAGCCGCCGGGGCGTCGTTGGAGGCCAGCGAATTGGTCAGCACCCGGATACGAACGCCGCGTTCACGCGCCTGGGCGAAGGTCTTCATCAGCCCGGCGCCGGGTACGAAGTACGGCGAAATGATCAGGATGTCCTGGCGGGCCTGCTGCATCAGGGCCTGCAGGCCATCCACCACGGTGTCGCCGGCATCGGTTTCATCGTCCTCCGGGCCGATCTTGTCGGGTTTGTCCGCCAGCAGCCGCGAAGGCGACCAGGTGATCGTGACGCGCCGCAAGTCCAGCGGCGCGCGCTCGCGCGCCACGGCCGCAGTCATGGTCACGTCGGGCAAAACCGTGCGAACTGCTGCGCCATTCGGGATGGGCAATTCGGGGCGGTCAGCGGGCAGGGGCACACCCGCGCGCGACGGATCGGCCAGCGCGGTGGGCTGTTGAACCGCCGTCTTGCGCAGTGCGTCCAGGTCGTCACGTGACAACAGGGTCTGCACGGGGTAGGCCAGCTCGTCGTTCCAGAAGCGGTCGAAGCTGGCCGACATGTCTTGCACGATGCGACCCCAGGCCAGGACATCCAGGTCCACAAAATTGCTTTTTTCGGCGGTACCGAAATACGCGTCTCCCAGGTTGCGGCCGCCGGCGATGCCCAGCGCGCTGTCGGCCAGGAACAGCTTGTTGTGCATGCGCTTCTGGATGCGCGGCACATCGTGCAGCGAACCCAGCACACGCCCCAGCATTGAGGCGCGGGAACCGGCCAGCGGATTGAACAGGCGGATTTGCACGTTGGGTTCGAACTGCAGCAGCAGCACCTGGGCGTCCTGCCCCGCGGTGTTGAAGTCGTCCAGCAGCAGCCGCACACGAACGCCGCGCCGGGCCGCGTCGCGCAGGCGCTGCAGCAGGACCTCGGTGCTGGCGTCGGCATGGATGGCGTAGTACTGCAAGTCCAGGCTGCGCTGCGCGCCGTCGATCAGGGCCAGGCGGCTGGCGAAGGCTGCATCCACACTGTCCAGCAAATGAAAGCCTGAATCGCTGCGGGTGCCGGACTGCGCGCGCCGGACCTGGACCAGCTGGCCCAGCGCGGTGGTCCCGGGCGCCGCGAAGGCGCTGGAGGCTGTACGCCCCGTATTGGCCGGCAGGCTGGCACAACCGGTCGCCAGGACGGCGATGAGCATGGTCGCGACCATGCGCCACAAGGTGTTGCGGTGTGGCTGGGCGGGGTGGGTCGCAGGCGATTGCATGGCTTGCGGCCACTGTAGCCCGCCGTGCGGCTTACCGGTGCCCTGTCAGGTCAGCCGCCATCGGCAAACCCTGACGGACAAACACTGACATGTGCGGCGGGTGCGCCCGTTGCCCACCGGCTGTGGCGGCGGGCTCAGACGCCACCCAGCGCTTCCCAGCGTTCCAGAGCGGCCAGCAGTTCGTCATCAATCTGCGCGCTGCGGCTGGTCAGGCTGGCCGCGCGCTGGGCATCACGTCCGTACAGGCTGCCGTCGGCCAGCTCGGCTGCAATGGCTCTCTGCTCCGACTCCAGTGCGTCAATCCGCCCGGGCAGGGCTTCCAGTTCGCGCTGGTCCTTGTAGCTGAGCTTCTTTTTGGCCGAAACCGCCGGCGCGGGGGCGGGGGGGGCAGGTGGCGGGGCCGCAGCCGCCCGCGCGGACGGCCGCACGGCCGCCTCGCGGATGGCCTGCGACCGGCGCGACTGTGTGAGCCAGTCCTGCACGCCGCCCTCGTACTCGCGCCACTGGCCGTCGCCTTCGAAGGCGATGGTGCTGGTGACCACGTTGTCCAGGAAGGTTCTGTCGTGGCTGACCAGGAACACTGTGCCGTCATAGTTCTGCAGCAGGTCTTCCAGCAGTTCCAGTGTGTCGATATCCAGGTCGTTGGTGGGCTCGTCCAGTACCAGCACATTGGCCGGCCGGGCAAACAGCCGTGCCAGCAGCAGGCGGTTGCGCTCGCCGCCGCTGAGCGATCGCACCGGTGATGTGGCGCGGGCGGGAGAAAACAGGAAGTCGCCCAGGTAACTCTTGACGTGCTGGCGCTTGCTGCCGATCTCGATCCACTCGCTGCCCGGGCTGATGAAGTCTTCCAGCGTGGCATCCAGGTTCAGCGCATTGCGCATCTGGTCGAAATAGGCCACCTGCAGGTTGGAGCCCTGGCGGACCTTGCCGCTGTCGGGCGCCAGCTCGCCCAGGATCAGCTTGAGCAGCGTGGTCTTGCCCGCGCCGTTGGGGCCGATCAGCCCGACCTTGTCGCCGCGCAGGATGGTGCCGCTGAAATTGCGGATGATGGCCTTGTCGCCAAACGTCTTGCTCACCCCGGTCAGCTCGGCCACGATCTTGCCGCTGCTCTGGCCCGAGGCGATGTCCAGCTTGACGCTGCCCAGCGCCTCGCGCCGCGCCGCACGCCGCGCGCGCAGCGCCTCCAGCCGGTTGATGCGGGCCACGGCCCGGGTACGGCGCGCCTCCACCCCCTTGCGGATCCAGATTTCCTCCTGGGCCAGCAGCTTGTCGGCGCGGGCATTGATGACGGCTTCCTGGGCCAGCTGCTCGTCCTTGAGTACAAGGTACTGGCTGAAATTGCCCGGGTAGGACCGCAGGATGCCGCGGTCAAGCTCCACGATGCGCGTGGCAACTCGATCCAGGAAGGCGCGGTCGTGGGTGATGGTGACCACGCTGCCCTTGAAATCCACCAGCAGGCCTTCCAGCCATTCGATGGAATCCAGGTCCAGGTGGTTGGTCGGCTCGTCCAGCAACAGCACGTCAGGACGTGTGACCAGGGCCTGACCGAGCGCGACGCGCTTCCTGGTGCCGCCCGACAAGGTGGCGATCGTGGCGTCACGGTCCAGGTGCAGGCGCTGCAGGGTTTCTTCCACCCGTTGCTCCCAGTTCCAGCCGTCCTGCGCTTCGATCTGGCCCTGGATCGTGTCCAGATCGCCATCACCCAGGCTGTATTGGTCGATCAGGGCCCGTACCTGGGCCACGCCTGCCGACACCGAGGCAAAGACCGTATCGGCCGGATCCAGCAGCGGTTCCTGCGCCACATAGGCGATGCGCAGGCCCTGCTGGTACTGCAGGGTGCCGTCGTCCGCCTTTTCAAGCCCGCCCAGAATCTTGAGCAGGGAGGATTTGCCAGCACCGTTTCGGCCGATCAGGCCCACGCGTTCCGCGGACTCGATGGCGATGTCGGTGTGGTCGAGCAGCGCAACATGGCCGAAAGCGAGTTGCGCGTTGAGTAGGGTAATGAGTGCCATGGAAGTGCGGGATTATCCGGTGCGTTTGCCGGGCGGTTCCCCTATCGCTTGCAGCAAGGTCTCTATATAGTCAATTGGGCAGGGCCGTCGGCCGCTTGGGGAGCTTCAGCTTGGAACTTCAAATCAACGGCAAGCCAGTGCAGGCGGACGTGGACCCGGCCATGCCGCTGCTGTGGGTGCTGCGCGATGTGCTGAACATGACGGGCACCAAGTTTGGGTGCGGCGTTGCAGCCTGTGGCGCCTGTACGGTGCGGGTGGAAGGCCAGGCGGTGCGCTCATGTGTCACACCGGTGTCGACAGTGGCGGGAAAACGCATCCAGACCATCGAGGCGCTGGGCGCGCCAGGCAAACCGCATGCATTGCAGCTGGCCTGGATTGCGGAGCAGGTGCCCCAGTGCGGCTATTGCCAGAGCGGCATGCTGATGGCTGCCGCGGCCCTGCTCGAGAAAAAGCCCAGGCCTGACGACGCGGACATCGACGCGGCCATCACCAATCTCTGCCGTTGCGGCACCTACCAGCGCGTGCGCGCGGCCATCAAGCGTGCGGCCGGGGTCAAGGCGTGAAAAGGCGTGCGTTGTTGCTGGCGGGGGCCGGTGCGACCGGAGCCCTGGTTGTGGGCTGGAGCCTCCTGCCCCAGCGTTCGCGTCTGGGCTCCGTGCGCACCATGCTCAGGACAGAGGGAGACGTGTCCCTGAACGGCTGGATCAAGATCGGTGGGGACGGCAGCGTCATCATGGCCATGCCGCGCAGCGAAATGGGGCAGGGCGTCCATACGGCCTTGCCCATGCTGGCGGCCGAAGAGCTGGACGTGCCGTTGTCGCAGGTACGCATAGAGCAGGCTGGTGCCGACGCGATCTACGGCAACGTGGCCATGCAGATCTCCTCATTGCCGTTTCACCCGCTGGAGTCCGAGGGCGTTGAAAAGCCGCTCAGGATCAGGGCTGGGGAATGGATGGTTGGCAAGATCGCACGGGAGCTGGGCATCAATGCGACCGGTGGTTCCTCCACCGTGGCAGATGCCTGGGACGTGTTGCGCCTGGCGGCAGCAACCGCGCGGGCTTCACTGCTGGGCGCTGCATCGCTTCACTGGAAACTACCCGTGGCCGAATTGTCAGTGGCCGACGGCGTGATCTCGCACCCTTCGGGTAAATCGGCGCGGTATGGTGAGCTCGCCCAATACGCTTCAGCCACGCCACCGGGTACGGTACGCCTCAAGGAGCGCAAGAGCTGGAAGCTGATTGGCCGGGCGGCGCCGCGGCAGGATCTGCCTGCCAAAGTCAACGGATCGGCTCGATTCGGCCTGGACGTGCGGCCGGAGGACGTGTTCTGGAACGCCGCCGACCCGGGC
>CAZUJD010000112.1:7325-9567 GCA_964620025.1 uncultured Ramlibacter sp.
TGTTCGGATGTGCCCGATGCTCGGCGGCTCGCCGGGCGCAGTGCGATCCGACGCTGCGCTGGCGCTGCCCGGCGTGCTGCGGCTGGTGCGCCTGCCGGCCTATGCCGGATCCACCGCCGGATTCGCCGTGGTGGGCAAATCGACCTGGCATGCGCGCCAGGGCGTTCAGGCCGTGGAGGTGCAATGGCAGCAGCGCCCGCGCGGACCACTGGATACAAGAAGCATACGTGCCGCCCTGGAAGACGCAGTGCTCACAGGCTCGGGCACGACCTTCTATGAGCAGGGCGCCATCGCCGCGGCGGAAGGGCAGGCAGTACGCACGGTGCAGGCCAGGTACAGCGCGCCCTATCTGGCTCACGCGACGCTGGAGCCCATGAACTGCACGGCGCAGGTGCGCAACGGCAAGGTGCAGGTGTGGGTGCCGACGCAGGTGCCCCAGATGGCCCGCGCCATCGCGGCCCAGGTCGCCGGGGTGCCAGTCAGCGACGTCACCCTGCATGTCACGCTGCTGGGTGGCGGCTTTGGGCGTCGCCTGGAAGTCGATTGCGTTGCACAGGCCGTGCGGGTAGCCATGGACTGCGACGGCGCGCCTGTACAACTGTCCTGGTCGCGCGAAGAAGACACCATGCACGACTTTTATCGCCCCATGCATGTGGCAGCCCTGCGCGCATCCCTGGACGGCCAGGGCCGATTGACCAGCCTGCGCATCAAGTCGGCAGGCGACGCGATCACGCCGCGTTGGCTCGGCCGCAACCTGCCGGCCATGGCGGGCCCGGTGGACCTGGCAGACAAAACCACGGCGGAGGGCCTGTTTGACCGACCCTACGGCATCCCGAACCAGCTGATGGAGCACGTGGCAACCCGTATGGGCGTGCCCGTGGGCTTCTGGCGCTCTGTAGGGCACTCCCACAATGCCTTCTTCACGGAAAGCTTCGTCGATGAGCTGGCGGCCAGTCTGAAGCAGGACCCGCTGGAGTTTCGCCGGTCGCTGCTCTCAGGGGCGCCCCGCTACCTGGCCGTACTCAATATGGCTGCAGAGAAGTCGGGTTGGGGCGAGCCGGTGGCCACTGGCCGGGCCCGCGGAATCGCACTGCATGAATCATTTGGGTCCATCGTGGCTCAAGTCGCCGAGGTGTCGCTGCTAGACGGACGTCCCCGGGTACACCGGGTGGTGTGTGCCGTGGACTGCGGTACCGTGGTGAACCCAGCCATCGTGGCCCAGCAGATGGAAGGAGCGGTGGTGTTTGCCCTGACAGCTGCCCTGCACGGCAGGATCGACATACAGGATGGCGTGGTCCAGCAAGGAAACTTTACAAACTATCCCATGGTCGGACTGGCGCACGCGCCTTATGTACAGACATGGCTGGTGCCCAGCCAGCGCCCCCCGGGCGGAGTGGGTGAGCCGGGCGTGCCGCCCTTGGCGCCAGCGGTAGCCAACGCCCTGTTCTCCTTGACAGGCAAGCGATGGCGAACGCTCCCGTTAATGGTTTGAACCTGGAAGATTGAAAACACCCAAAAAACCGTGCTATAGTCGCAGGCTCTGCTGAACACGGCGATCAAAAGCCGGGCTGCCAAGGCAACCAGTTCAGCAAAGAAAAATCTCAAATTCGTTTGACGGAAACAAAAAATCCGGTATAGAATCTGAGGCTCTGCTCAAAACGAAGCGAAAGCAACGAGGCAAGCAGAAAAGAGAATCAAAAGTTGATCGGATCGCAAGAAACGATGTATAATTTGAGGCTCTGCTGAAAACGAAGCGAAAGCGACGTAGCAAGCAAAAAAGGGAATCGAAAGTTGATCGAATCGCAAGAAACGATGTATAATTCGAGGCTCTGCTAAAACAGCAAATGCGAAAGCAAGTGCCAATTAGTAGAAACCCTAAAGATTGACAGGTCTTTCAAAAACATGTCATAATTCAAGGCTTCGCTGATCGCAGCAAGCAAGCGTAAAACGAATGAGTTTTACGGGGTTCGTTAAAAATATACAGCCGATAAGCGTGGGCGTTTGAAGGCGATTGCCAAGTTCTTCGGAACTAAGTGCAATGCACTTAAAACGCTCATGAAGTAAAAAAGATGTGAAATTCAGAAATGAAGTTCATGTCAATTCCAATTTATGAGTAGCCCCGCAAGGGGCAAAAAATCAAGATCGAACTGTAGAGTTTGATCCTGGCTCAGATTGAACGCTGGCGGAATGCTTTACACATGCAAGTCGAACGGCAGCACGGGGGCAACCCTGGTGGCGAGTG
>CAZUJD010000113.1:0-9565 GCA_964620025.1 uncultured Ramlibacter sp.
CGTGATCGTCAAGCGGGTCGACGCGCAGACGCGCGCCAAAACCAGCCTGAACGACCTGCTGCGTGATTGAGCCGCGACGCACCTGACAACCAAGACGGAGTACTGGCCATGTCCACGATGGAACGCATTCTTCGCCTCATGAGCGAAAAAAAGGCATCGGATGTCTATCTGTCAGCCCATGCGCCGGCGCTGATCAAGATCAACGGCCAGTGCATTCCCATCAACAACCAGCTGCTGCCGCCCGAGGCCACCCGCAACCTGCTGGCCGAGGTGCTGCCGCCCAAAAGGATCGAGGAACTCGAGGAAACCGGTGAGCTGAACATGGCCCACGCCATCGAGGGCGTGGGCAATTTCCGCTTCAGCGCCATGCGCCAGCGCGGCAGCTATGCCGCCGTCATCCGCTACATCACCACCGAAATTCCGCCGCTGCACACCCTGGGTGTGCCGACCATCCTGGGCGACCTCATCATGGAAAAGCGCGGCCTGCTGCTGATGGTGGGCTCGACGGGCGCTGGCAAGAGCACCACGCTCGCCTCGATGATGGACTCGCGCAACGAGCGTGTGACAGGCCACATCCTGACCATCGAGGACCCTGTGGAGTTCCTGTTCAAGAACAAGAAATCCGTGGTCAACCAGCGCGAAGTCGGCAGTGACACGCAGAGCATGCAGACGGCCCTGAAAAACGCGCTGCGCCAGGCACCCGACGTGATTCTCGTGGGCGAAATCCGTGACCGTGAAACCATGTCGGCCGCCATCGCCTATGCGCAGTCAGGCCACCTGTGCCTGGCCACGATGCACGCCAACAACAGCTACCAGGCGCTCAACCGGATCCTGAGCTTCTACCCGGTGGAAGTCCGTCCGACCATGCTGGGTGACCTGGCCGCGGCACTGAAGGCCGTCGTGTCGCAACGCCTGTTGCGTACCGTGCACGGCAGCCGCGCGCCGGCGGTAGAGGTCATGCTGAACACCAAGCTGGTGTCCGAGTTCATCGAAAAGGGTGATTTTTCCAGCGTGAAGGAGGCGATGGAAAAGTCCATGGCCGAAGGCTCGCAGACCTTCGAGCAGGACATTGCCCGCCTGATCATCGAAGGCGTGGTGGACAAGAAGGAAGGCATTGCCTACGCCGATTCGCCGACCAACCTCCAGTGGCGCCTGCAAAACGATTTTGCCAAGACCAACAAGGCGGCCGAACCCGAAGACGACGCAGATGACGAGCCGTCGTTCACTGAAATCACCCTCGATGTGAAACACTGATGTCACGCACGCTGCATCTTGCCGAACAGCTGATTTCATGCCCGTCGGTCACGCCGCAGGACGGTGGCTGCCAGCAGATCATTGCGCAGCGCCTGGCGCCGCTGGGCTTTGTGTGCGAGACGATTGAAAGCGGCCCGGACAGCTTCCGGGTGACCAACCTGTGGGCCCGGCGGCCCTCCAGCCGCCCCGGCGCCAAAACACTGGCCTTTGCCGGGCACACCGATGTGGTGCCCACCGGCCCGCTGGACCAGTGGAGCAGTGACCCGTTCACCCCCACCCACCGCGACGGCAAGCTGTACGGGCGTGGTGCAGCCGACATGAAGACTTCGCTGGCGGCCTTTGTGGTGGCCATCGAGGAATTCCTGGCCGGGCAGCCCGACCCGGCGCTGTCGATCGCGCTGCTGCTGACCAGCGACGAGGAAGGCCCGGCTACCGACGGCACGGTGGTGGTCTGTGATGCGCTCAAGGCACGCGGTCAGGCGCCCGACTGGTGCATCGTTGGCGAACCCACCTCGGTCCAGCGTACCGGTGACATGATCAAGAACGGCCGGCGCGGCACCATGAGCGGCAAGCTCACGGTCAGGGGCATCCAGGGCCACATCGCCTATCCCCAGCTCGCGCGCAACCCCATCCATCAGGTGACGCCCGCGCTGGCGGCGCTGGTGGCCACGGAATGGGACAAGGGCAACGCGTTCTTCCCGCCCACCAGCTGGCAGGTCAGCAACATCCATGGCGGCACGGGCGCAAGCAACATCATTCCCGGCTCGGTGGTCATTGACTTCAATTTCCGCTTTTGTACTGAATCGACGCCTGAAAGCCTGCAACAGCGCGTGAAGGCCGTGCTGGACACCCACGGGCTGGACTACGAACTGGCCTGGACCGTCGGCGGCCTGCCGTTCCTGACCACGCCGGGCGAGCTGGTGGGCGCCGTGCAGTCAGCCATCCGGGCCGAAACCGGTATCGAAACCGAGCTGTCCACCACTGGCGGAACCAGCGACGGACGTTTCATCGCCCAGATCTGTCCGCAAGTGATCGAATGCGGCCCGACCAACGCCACGATCCACAAGATTGATGAACATCTGCCGGTGGCCGACATCGAACCGCTGAAGAACATCTACCGGCGTACGCTGGAAAACCTGAACGCAGCCCGGTGAACATACTTTCGCTGATTGAAGCGGGGGCGCAGCAGCTCACTTCGGCTGGGGTGGCATTCGGTCACGGCACCACCAACGCATTTGACGAAGCCGCCTGGCTGGTTCTGTGGAAGCTCGGCTTGCCGCTGGACGACCTGGACGGCGTGGCTCAACGGCCCGTCGAGCCCCAGGCCGTGCAGGCGGTGCAGGACCTTCTGGCCGAGCGGATCACCAGCCGCAAACCCGCAGCCTACCTCACCCATGAAGCCTGGCTGCAGGGCGTGCCGTTTTATGTGGATGAACGCGCCATCGTTCCGCGCAGCTTCATCGCCGAGTTGCTGGCCGACCCCGACCTGGGCGACAGCCTGGACGCGTGGCTGTCGCCGGATACCCACCGCGTGCTGGATCTGTGCACCGGCAACGGCAGCCTTGCGGTGCTGGCTGCCATGGTCTTTCCCGACGTGGTCGTGGACGGCGCAGACATCTCCACCGATGCGCTGGCTGTGGCGCACATCAACGTCGAGCGGCACGGCCTGCAGGACCGTGTGACGCTCAGGGTGTCCGATGGGCTTGAAGCACTCGCTGGCCCCTACGACCTGATCCTGTGCAACCCGCCCTACGTCAATGCCGCGAGCATGGCCGCCCTGCCCGCTGAATACCTCGCCGAGCCCGATCTGGCCCTGGCTGGTGGCACCGACGGCATGGATTTCGTCCGCCGCCTGCTGAAAGACGCCCCGGCGCGCATGAATCCCCATGCCGTGCTGGTACTGGAAATCGGCAACGAACGGGATCATTTCGAGGCTGCATTCCCCACCCTGGAGCCGGTCTGGCTGGACACCAGCGCGGGCGCAGACCAGGTGCTGCTGCTCACGCGCGAGGCCCTGACCGCCCCCTGACGCCCCGCTCAGGGGATAATCCGGGGTTACCCTCTGCCCGGCACCCCCATGAGCTCATCCACCCCCGGCACGCCCCTGACCTATGACCAGGCCGGCGTCAACTACGACCTGATTGACCCGCTGAAAATCGCCGCCCAGCGTGCGGCTGCCGCCACCGGTGCCCATCTGGGCGGCCACGGCTTCAGCGAAGTCGGTGCATCGCGCGGCGAATCCGCCTATGTGGTGGATGTCGGGCCGATGTACCTGGCCTCCATCGTCGAATGTCTGGGCACCAAAACCCTGGTGGCCGATGAAATGGCCCGTCTGACCGGCAAAAGCTACTACGACGGCATCGCGCAGGACACCATCGCCATGGCCGTGAACGACCTGATCACGGTTGGCGCGACACCGCTGGTGGTGCAGGCCTACTGGGCCGCCGGCGGTTCCGACTGGTTCAATGACGCAGCGCGGTCACAGGCACTGGTGGCGGGCTGGAAAAAGGCTTGTGACGTCTGCCGAGTGTCCTGGGGTGGTGGTGAGACACCCGCGCTGGCCGGTATCGTGGCCGACGGCCGGGTGGACCTGGCGGCGTCGTGCACCGGCATCGTCAGCCCCAAGAGCCGCCTGTCGCTGGGCGACAAGCTGGGCGCAGGTGACGCCATCGTGTTCCTGGCAGCCAGCGGCATTCATGCCAACGGCCTGTCGCTGGCACGCAAGCTGGCCGAGCGATTGCCCCAGGGCTACCTGACGGACATCGGCAACGGCCAGACGTATGGTGACGCCCTGCTCGCCCCCACGGCCCTGTATTCGCCGGTCACCGAGGCACTGGCCGCCGCCGGCATCGTGCCCCACTACAGCGCCAACGTCACCGGTCATGGCTGGCGCAAGCTCATGCGCCACCCCAAGGCCCTGACCTACCGCATCACGGCAGTGCCGCCCAAGACCGCCGTGCTGGACTTCATGCAGCGCGAATGCCAACTGGACGACCATGAAGCCTATGGCACGCTGAACATGGGCGCAGGCTTTGCGCTTTACCTGGCCGCTGCTGACGCGCAGCGCGCGGTGGATATCGCCCACGGCCTGGGTGTGGACGCCATGGTGGCCGGGTATGTCGAAGACGGCCCCAAACGCGTGCTGATCGACCCGCTGAATGTGACGTTCGACGGCGACGAGTTGCAGCTGCGCTAGCATGAAAAACCACCCCCGAAGCGCCTTCGGCGCCTCCCCCTCAAGGGGGCGCCCCCAGCGGCCCGGCAAAGCCGGTTCCGCGGCGGCACTGGAAATCTGATTTGTGATTACTCTGAAAAATGTCATCCTGCGCCGCAGCGCGAAAGTGCTGCTGGACGGAGCCAGTGTCACCATCAACCCCGGCGAGAAGGTCGGCCTGGTGGGGCGCAACGGCGCGGGTAAATCGACCCTGTTTGCGCTGTTCAACGGTTCGTTGCATGAAGACGGCGGCGACTTTTATGTACCCAGACAGTGGCGCATGGCGCAGGTCGCACAGGACATGCCCGAGACGGACGAATCCGCCACCGACTTCGTGGTGGCGGGTGACACCCGTTTGCTGGAGCTGCGCCAGAAGCTGGCGGACGTTGAAGCCGCCTACGAGGCCAGCCCCGACGACGCCGAACTGGGCATGGCATTGGCCCATGCCTACACCGATCTGGCCGATGCCGGCGAACATGACGCCGTACCGCGGGCCCAGGCGCTGATCCTGGGCCTGGGCTTCAAGTCCGGCGAGCTGGATGCGCCGGTGGACAGCTTCTCGGGTGGCTGGCGCATGCGGTTGCAGCTGGCGCGCGCCCTGATGTGTCCCAGCGACCTGCTGCTGCTGGACGAGCCTACCAACCACCTGGACCTGGACGCCCTGGTCTGGCTGGAGGCCTGGCTGCAGAAGTACGCCGGGACCATGATCGTCATCAGCCACGATCGCGAGTTTCTGGATGCGGTGACCAACGTCACGCTGCACATCGTCAACGCCCAGCTCACACGTTACGGGGGCAACTACAGTGCCTTTGAAACCCTGCGCGCCGAACAGATGGCCCTGCAGCAACAGGCCTATGCCAAGCAACAGGACAAGATCGCCCACCTGCAGAAGTTCATCGACCGGTTCAAGGCCAAGGCCAGCAAGGCCCGCCAGGCCCAGAGCCGGGTCAAGGCCCTGGAGCGCATGGAAAAAGTCGCGCCGCTGCTGGCCGAGGCCGAGTTCACATTTGAATTCAAGGAGCCGGGCAACATTCCCAACCCGATGCTGTCCATCACCGGCGCCAGCTTCGGCTACGAAGCGGAAGACGCGCCCCCCAAGGTCATCCTCACAGGCGTGAACCGTACCGTCCAGGGCGGCCAGCGCATCGGCATTCTGGGCGCCAACGGCCAGGGCAAATCCACGCTGGTCAAGACGATTGCCCGCGAAATGGGCGCATTGGCCGGCACCGTGACCGAAGGCAAGGGCCTGAACATCGGCTACTTTGCCCAGCAGGAGCTGGACGTGCTGCGCCCGCAGGACAACCCGCTGGAGCACATGGTGCGCCTGGCGCGCGAGCTCGGCAGCGCCGTGAAGGAAAGCACTGGCGAACAGGCCCTGCGCGGCTTCCTGGGCAGCTTCAATTTCAGCGGCGACATGGTCAAGCAGCCGGTGGGCACCATGAGCGGCGGTGAAAAAGCCCGCCTGGTACTGGCCATGATGGTCTGGCAGCGCCCCAACCTGCTGCTGCTGGACGAGCCTACCAACCACCTGGACCTGGCCACACGCGAAGCCCTGGCGGTGGCACTGAACGAATTTGAGGGCACGCTGATGCTGGTCAGCCACGACCGCGCCCTGCTTCGCTCGGTGTGCGACGAATTCTGGCTGGTCGGCCGCGGCGTCGTAAGCGACTTCGACGGCGACCTGGACGACTACCAGCGTTACCTGCTGGACGAAGCCAAACGCATGCGCGAAGAGGCCAAGGAGGCCGCGCAGGCCCTGCTGCCACCACCGGCTGCTGCGCCACCGGCACCGGCGCCGGCCGTCCAGCTCAAACCCCTGAAGCGGGAACTGGAACAGGCCGACAAGCGCATGGCTGTGCTGAGCGAGGAAAAGGCGACACTCGAAGCCCGCCTGGCCAGCACGCTGAGCCCCGCCGACATCGCCCAGGCAGGCAAACGCCTGAAAGCCGTCGCGGATGAGCTGGCCGCACTGGAAGAGCGCTGGCTGGAGCTGTCCGGGCAGATTGAGGCAGCTTCGGCCTGAACCCGCCGGCGGGTATCCCACAAGACACCCTGGTGCCGCTACAGTGGCCCCATGCCCACCGCACTCCAACTGGCTGCAGGCCATCCCGAGCTGATGGCTGCGGTACGCCGCAGCCGCAAAACCCTCAACCGCCGGGCGCTGGTGGCGGCAGCAGCCAGCGCGGTACCGGTACCGGGGCTGGACTGGGCGGTGGATGCCGCATTGCTGTCCAGACTGATCCCGGAAATCAACGCCGAATTCGGCCTCACGCCCGATCAACTTGACCGCCTGAACCCCCACAAGCGCGAGCAGGTGCAAAAGGCCACCGCCATGGTCGGATCGATACTGATTGGCAAGTTCATCACGCGTGACCTGGTGATCAAGGCTGCCCAGGCCATTGGCGTGCGCCTGACCGCCAAGCAGGCAGCCAGGTATGTGCCGCTGGCAGGCCAGGCTGTGGCAGCCCTGGTGGGCTACGCCGCCATCCGCTACCTGGGAGAAGAGCACCTCAAGGACTGCGTACAGGTAGCCAAAACCGTGGGCTTGTTGCCACCACCCGTCGCTGCCCACCATACAGTGGTCTGAGGTGTATGCCGGCCGGGGCCGGTTTAACCGAATTGCCATCAAAGCCGGGAACCATGGATTCCGCCCGGGCTGCTGTCCAGCCCGTGACGTCTGCCAACACCGGAGTTTTCATGACCGTGTCCAGTTTTCATGACCTGGCGGCCGATTTCTGCACCGCTGCAGGCGCTGCCATGCCCCTGCTCACCCCCGACCCTGCCGGCGTGGTGTCTTTCAACCTGCAATGGCAAGGGGTGGAAATTTTCATCTCGCACGTCCCCGCAGATCACCCTGATCATGCCTTTGTGCTGGCCCTGTTCGGCCAGGTACCGCAAGCGCAGCAACCAGCGGTCTGGCGCGAACTGCTGCGGGCCAACCTGCTGCTGCTGGGGCCCGACGCGCCGGCCTTCAGCCTCCACCCGGTGGACGATCAGGTCATCCTGCAATACACATGGCCGCTGGCCAGATCCTCCGGACAGGGGCTGCTTGCGGGGGTGCAGCGGATGGCTGAGCAGGCCCTGCTCTGGCGGCGCGACTTCTGCCTGGACGACAGCGCTCCAGCCCTGCCCCCAGGCATCATGGCCACCATGGCCTGAGGGGCGCTCCATGATGATCCACGGTTCGCTGATCAATGGTTCGCAGTCAAGGGCCGAAACCAGGTACACGGATGTGCCCAACCGGCAGGTGAGCATCGAAGTGCACACCAGCCCGTCGCCGCTGGTACCCCCATCGGGCGCAGGGGGACGGTGGAGCGCCCTCAGGGACCTGGCCAAGGTCACCTTGAGCAAGGGCGCAAGCCAGTTTGCATCCAGCGCCCTGGGCTCCAGCCTGGGTCTGGGCGCCAAGGCGCTCATGGTGCATGCCGCCGCAGAGCACCCCCAGTTCACGGCGACCGTGGTGTTCGTGGGCCTGGGCTTCATTTGCGCCGTCGGCCTGGTGTGCGGGTACAGGGCCACATCGCTGGCCAAGCTGCGCGACCAGAGCCACGGCGGGGAAATCACCCATGCGCTGAAAAGCCTGCGCGATGGCTCTGTGTACGACAGGCTCTACAACCTGCTGGAGGTGGCCCCCGCCGCAGTCCCCGTGGGCAAGGTGCTGATCCTGACCCTGCTCGTGCAGACCCTGAACCCGCTGACTTCCAGCGACCCGGTCCAGGACACCCTGGAGCGCATGACACCTTTCGTCGCAGACAGTGTCGGCTCGGTGGTCTGCAGCGTCGGGCGCGAATTCATCAGTGCCATCCTCAAGGGCGTGGGGCCGGAAGGCTTGGTGGTGGACAGCCTGATGCAGCCGCTGGACAGGGATGAATCAAGGCGGTTCCAGCAATTCAGCACCGGGATGCAGTGCACGCTGGATGGTCTGCTGGCGGTGGGCGTCAACATGCAGGCGCCCGACCGGATCCAGGCACTGCTGGCCCCCTTTGGCCGGGGTTCCGACGTCCTGCTGTACGCCGGGCTGCGCACCGGCTTTGGCATGCTCCAGGAGGTCGCGCGGGGCCTGACGGCTTACGTCATGGGCGGCCAGGTCCAGGCCCGGCCTGCCGGCCAATGGACGCGACTGCAGGAAAACCTGACCCAGCCGGCCAGACACAGGACCTGGGACACCATGGGCCACCACATCGCCACACGCGTCACGACGACGTCCATCGTGGCTGAGCCGCTGATGATCGGCGACCTGGGCCATTCCGGCCTGGTGAAGTTCGTCTCGGCTGTCCTGCTCGGTGCCGGGGAAGCACGCGGCACCTATACCGACCAGGGCATCGAGGCACTGAAAGCCTGGGAAGCGCTCCTGGACAACAAGTTCGACCCGAACTAGATGCGCGGCGCCGCCGTACCCGCACTCCTTGCAATGGCCGCCTTGTCGATCTTGGCGGCCGTGAGCTTGGCGGTGTACTGCAGCTTTTTCAGATCGCGCTCGGTCAACCCGGGATGCGTGGCAAAACTGAAGCAGCACAGGGTGCCATAGACCGTGCCGTTGTTCAGCACCACCGGCGTGCTCAGGTGCGAGCCGATGGGGAAACTGGCCCGGGGCGCCACATCCGCCGGCAGCAAGGTCGCATCCTCAATGAGTTGCGGCAGGCGGCCATCCACCACACGCTGGCACCAGGACGACTCCAGGGGGTCGGACTGACCTTCCACGATCACATCTGCACCGGGCACCGTATCCACATACCGGAAGACCCGCTGGCCGTTGACGAATTCGGACACGAACACCACGTCCATGTTCATGTGCTGGCGCAGCAGTTTGAGCACCGCGGGAACCGCACCGTCCACCAATTCGTCCGCGCCGTCGGCAGTTGCCACCAGCAGTTCGGACAGGGTGGTTTTCAGGTCAGCGGGACCGTCAGGGAAAGGTTGGGCTGAATGGGACATAGCCCACTTTGTACGTGAAAAAGCCCGTCCCGGATGCGCAAGGCCCTGCCGGCAGGGCAGGAATGTGTGCAGACCTGCACCACCATTGCCACGGCAACAACAGGCCCCGTGAAGCCACCTCGAAAACCTGATCCAGCTGGGAGTAGAGAATTCCATGAAACG
>CAZUJD010000114.1:0-2712 GCA_964620025.1 uncultured Ramlibacter sp.
GCACAGGCACCGCCGCGCACATTGACCCGGTCATGCTCGATGCCCAGTTCCTGCATCGCGCCCATCACCACGACGGCAAACGCCTCGTTGATCTCGTACAGGTCCACGTCGCACGAACGCCAGCCCAGCCGCGCGAGCACGATGCGCATGGCACCGGCGGGTGCCATGGTGAACTCGGCAGGGGCAGTGGCGAAGCTGGCATGCGCCCGGATGGACGCCAGCACCGGCATGCCGCTGCGTTCGGCCTGCGCGCGCGTGGTCAGCACCAGCGCCGCCGCTGCGTCGCCATTGGCGCTGGAGCTGGCAGCGGTGATCGTGCCGTTGGGCGCGAAAGCCGGGCCCAGGCGCGCGATCTTCGCCGGGTCGATCCGCCCGGGGATCTCGTCGCGGTTCACAGTGATAGTGTCTGACAGCGGCACGCCCACCATTTCGGCGGCGAACTCGCCGTCAGCCAGCGCACGCTGCGCACGGCGCACGGTCTCCAGCGCATAGGCGTCCTGCTGCGCGCGCGTGTAGCCGTAGCGCTTGGCCATCTCTTCGCCGAAGTTGCCCATCGGACGACCGGCCTCATAGGCGTCCTCCAGGCCGTCCTTCATCATGTGGTCCAGCAGTTCGGCATGCCCGGCCTTGCGCCCCATGCGCCCGGTCGGCACGAGGAACGGGGCGCCCGACATGCTTTCCATGCCGCCAGCAACCGCCACGCGGCAGTGTTCCAGCGCGATGGCATCGGCCGCCAGCATGACGGCCTTGAGTCCGCTGCCGCACACCTTGTTGATCGTGGTGGCCGGGCTGGACGTGGGCACGCCGGCGCGAATGGCCGCCTGGCGCGCGGGAGCCTGGCCCAGACCGGCCGACAGCACGCAACCCATGACGGTTTCCTCGACGTCGGCGGTCGCCAGGCGGGCACGCTCGATGGCTGCACTGATCGCAATCGATCCGAGCCGTGTGGCTGGAACGCCGGCCAGCGCCCCCAGGAATTTTCCAATCGGGGTGCGCACGGCCGAGCAGATCACGACATCGCTGGATTCTGGTTTCATGGCTTCAGGAAAGTAAGGTTGAAAGTGCGGTCATTGACGGGCATAGCGCGCCACGAACCGGGCCTTGCCGATGGTGTTCGCATTGATCATGTAGCCCGCCAGGGCCGCGGTGGCGTCCGCGGGCAGATCGATCTTTTCGACCTTGAGTGCGTGGACGGTGAACACGTAGCGGTGCGCCCGCTCGCCAGGTGGCGGGCACACACCGCCCCAGGCGGGCACGCCGAAATCGTTACGGACCTGCCGCGCACCCGGGGGCAGGTTGGCGCCGGCGACATGACCCGCGTCCTGCGGCAATGCGCTGACCCGGGCGGGGATGTTTACCACCAGCCAGTGCCACCAGCCACTGCCTGTCGGCGCATCGGGGTCGTAGACCGTGACCGCGTAGCTTCGGGTGTCGGCCGGCGCGCCGTTCCAGCTGAGCGCTGGCGATCGGTTCGTTCCCTGGCAACCAAAGCCGCTGAACTCGAACTGGCGCGGGATGAGCTCGTTGGCCTGGATGTCTGAGCTGACCAGCTTGAAGTCTTGTGCATGGACAGCTGTGGCGCACAGCGCCACACAGACGGCGAGGGCTGAATGCAGTTTCATGTCGGTCCCTTCGTGGAAAAACGAAGCGCATCATGCCGATGGCGCGGCAACCGGGCGAGAGTGTCCGCCTGCATGTTGGCAGCCGACACTCGGCAGGGCCGCCCGCGCTGCTGCAAGAGGCGGCTTCAACGGACACTGGTGAGCACCACCAGCACACCGACCGTCACCACGGCAGCGGCCCATACTGTCACTGCCTGCGGCGCCTCCCCCAGCAGCAGCATGCCAAGCACCAGCGTCAGGACCGGCACCAGGGCACCGAACATGGCTGCACGCGTCGCGCCCAGACGCCTGACCGCCTCGGCGAACAGCAGCAGGGCCAGCACGGCATTGGCGACCCCCTGAACCAGCCCGTGCACCAGCAGCTGCGTGAGGTCAATGGCCAGCAGCTGCGGGGAGGCCCACCACAGGTACGGGCCGATGAACAACAGCATCGACGCCACGTTGACCAGTGCGGTGGCCAGCAGCGGGCTGATGCCCGATCGACGCTGCGCCACCGTGAAGCTGGCAAACAGCAGCGACGCACAGAGAAACAGCAAGTCACCTACCCAGGCCTGGCGGGCATTGGCGAGCGAATGGGCCGCGAGCCAGCAAACACCCGAGACAACCAGCACCAGACCCGTCCATTGCTGTCGCGTCAGCCGCTCGCGGAACAGCGTTGCCGTGATCAACGCCACAAACACCGGCATGGCCGCGATCTGGAAGATGGCGCCGTGCGCCGCCGGCGCATGCTTCATCGCCAGGGATGAAAAGAACATGAACGGCAGGCCGGCACCGGCAACCATGGCCAGCGCCGGCATTGGACGTACCCGGCGCAGTTCTTCACGGCGCAGCCAGAGGTAGGGCAGCAGCAACACGGAACTGACGCCGTAGCGCAGGAAAGTGACGTCCAGTGGTTGCAGCCGGGTGGTAACGGCGGCGCGCGTCATGACCAGCCAGGTCGCCCAGATCAGCGCCACGCACAGCCCGCATGCCACGCCGGCCAATACCCCGCGCGATGTCGGGCGCGTGGTCCCGGTTTCAGCGCGGGCCATCGTCATGCTCCCCGCGCCGCACGACCTGCAGCCGCTGGATGGTGACCGTACCCGCACGC
>CAZUJD010000114.1:2722-9550 GCA_964620025.1 uncultured Ramlibacter sp.
CAACAGGTTCATCGCCGACACCAGCATGGCGGCGGCGCGCGATGCCGACACCGAGTCGCTGGCGATGTCCAGCAGAAATCCATCGCCCTGCACGTGACCGCCGTTGGTGAAGTCAATGCGAAAGGACAGCTTCACGCGGTACGTCGAATGCGGCAGCGGCCTGTAGGGCCGCGCATCTTCGCCAGGCTCGAAGGATGCAGGCAGCTTCAGGATCGGCTCCGGGCGGCGTTGGCCAGCCGCGTCAGCAGCGGCTGGCCCCACTGGTTGAAAGCCACACCGGCCAGAACCAGGCAGGCTGCCAGCAGGATCTGGGCCGAAACCTGCTCGGCATTGAGCAGGCGCGCAAAGAGCAGCCCGAACACCGGCACCAGCAGCGTGAACGGCGCAACGCTGGCCACCGGGTGCGAACGCAGCTGCCAGGCCCAGACCGCAAAGCCCACCAGCGTTGTCGGGTAGACGATGTAGGCCACGGCCAGCAGGGTCACCCAGCTGCTTGCGGAAAAGGCGGCCGTCCAGGCGCCCGGACCTTCGAGCCACAGCGAGGCCAGCGCGATGGGCAGCGCACTGAACAGGCTGCCCCAGGCCACCAGCGGCAACACCGCCTGCCCGGGCAGCAACCGCCGCGAGACCGTATTGCCCACGCCCCAGCATACGGCCGCCATCAGCACCGCGGCCAGACCGGCGCCGGCCTTGATGACCTGCTGGTCCAGCAGCAACACCGCCAGGCCGGCCGCGCCCAGCAGCGCGCCGGCCACCTGGTGCAGAGCGGGCCGCTCCGCACCGAACCACAAGGCCAGGGCCATGGTGACAAACACCTGGAACTGCAGGGCCAGCGAAGCCACGCCCGCGCCAGCGCCCCAGGCCATTCCGACAAACAGCAGGCCGAACTGCAGCGCAAACATGCTCAGGCCGTAGGCGGCGACATGCCGCCAGGGGGCGGTCGGCCGTGGCAGCAGGAAGACCGCGGGCAGCGCGACCAGGGTGAAACGCAGCGCCCCAAGCAACAGAGGTGGCAGGTCGCGCAGGGCGATGGCAATGACGGAAAAGTTCAGCCCCCACACGGCTGTAAGCGCAAGAAGAATGATTCGGTCAAGGGGTCGCATGGTGCAAGGCGTACGGCCATCTGGCGTCCGCGCAGTGGGTGTCGTTGCACACGGTCGCTTCAGGCGCCCGCACGTTCGTGGAAAGTCACCAGGTTGCCGTCCGGGTCCAGGACGGAGAACTCCAGCATGCCCCAGGGCTTGGCTTCCAGTTGCGCCCTGGGATGCACGATGCCCTGCGCCTGGCAGTGCGCATGCAAGGCACGGATGCAGGTGACCTGCACCCTGCAACTGGTGGCCTCGGCGATCCGTTTGTCACTGCAGGCCCAGAAGTGGATGTACACCCCGCCGCGCATGACGATGCCGTAGACGCACTGCTGCACGTCGACCGCGGCAAAGCCGAGCTTGTCGACAAAGAACCCGACGGTCCTTTCAATGTCGAGCGACGCAAGCACCGGCGTTGCCGACAGGAACTGGATGTTGCTGGACACGGTAGTTTCACAGGCTCCCTGCGCAAGCGCGCGGCTGTCAGTTTGAAGGCGGCGGGTTTCGGTGCAACCCCGTCAGGACTGGCAATCACTGGCAGGACGGGGCGAGACCTTCCTGTCAGCGGCCCACTTGGCCGCAACGGACTTGGTCAGCGGCTTGAGGATCTGTTCGTCGGCCTGGATCCAGTCACTGCTGAACCGCCAGCCACGCCCGTCCCACGTATGTATGCGTGCCCACCCCGCCCCCATGTGATCGACGCAGGACGTGCTGATGGGCCGCATGACGCCCGAGAAGCCCAGCGCGTCCAGTTTGGCCGCTGTCAGATTCAGGTTCTCCAGGCCCCAGCGCACCTGATCCCCCGTCATGGATTTGCCGCGGCCGAACCGTTCCTGCGCGGCGCGGATGCCTTCAATGCCCAGCATGGCGCTCATCACGCCGCGCATGTACAGCACCTGGCCGACCTGCTCGCGCGGCCCGCTGCCCTGCCCTTTGGCGTAGACGAGGTCGATGATCTCCTTGACCACCCTGGACTGGGGTTCGGCGCCATGCTGCATGGCCACCGCGTTGTAACCGCGGGCGCCGTCGCCGGCGTCCTTCACGTCCGGCTCGGAACCAGACCACCACGCCCCGTACATGCGCTCGCGCGGGAACGCCACCTGCTGGGCCTCCTTCAGGGCCGCGCCGTTCATGACGCCCCAACCCCACAGCAACACGTAGTCCGGACGGTCCTGGCGGATCTGCAGCCAGGCCGACTTCTGCTCGATGCCGGGCGCCACCACCGGCAGCGTGCGCAATTCGAAACCCAGCATCCGCGATCGCTCCTGCAGCAGCACGATGGGCTCCTTGCCGTACGGACTGTCGTGGTAGAGCAGGGTAATCTTCCTGCCGCGCAGGTTGGCCATGCCGCCCTCGCGCCGGCCGATGTCCTGGATCATGGCGTCGGCGGCCACCCAGTAGTTGCCGGCCAGCGGGAAGTTCCATTTGAAGACGCTTCCGTCGGCCGCCTCGCTGGGCCCATAGCCCACCGTTACCAGCGGAATCCTGTCGTGCGGCGCCTTTTCAGTGATGGCGTACACCGCCCCGGTGGACAGCGGCTGTACAAAGGCCGGATTGGGGTGCTTGCCCTTCAGGCGTTCATAGCACTCCACACTGCGGTCTGTCGCGTAGGCGGTTTCGCACTCTTCCCAGATGAGCTTCACGCCATTGATACCGCCACGCGCATTGGTGAGCTTGAAGTAATCAAGGTATCCGTTCGCCCAGGGCGCGCCGTTGGGGCCATAGGGTCCAGTCCGGTAGGACAGAACAGGTATGTACTGCTCGGCGCCGCGTTGTGCAAACGATGTGGTGGCGAGACAGGCCAGAACCAGCAGCGTGATGATTCGGATCAAGGGAACTCCTTCAAGGTATGCGTCGCCATATTGAATGGGCATGGCGCCAAATCCGGAAGCGCCAAACTGGACAAAAACAAGGCCAAATTTGTTGCCCCAAGCAGCGCCTGCCTGACCCTGCGGTGCACGGCACCGCAGGGTCAGGCAAGATCACCGGCAAAAGCGCGCTGCACGAGCTGGCGCGGGTTCCGTACCCGCAGCCCGCCATAGGCCAGCTCGACCTCACCAAGGCGCTGCAACTGCTGCAGCGCCTCGTTCGTGCGTTGTCGTGACAGGCCTACGAACCGGGCCAGCGCCGCCTGTGTGAGCCCCACGACATACTCCCCCTCGAACATGCATTCATCCGGGAACAGGCCCGCGATGATCAGCGCCACGCGGGTATTGACCCCCATGCGCGCCGCCCAGGCCAGGCGCTCGCGCAACGCCTGCAACCGCTGCGCCTGCACGCGCAGCACCACGCGGCAGAACCCCGGATCGCGCAGCAGCTCGGTGAACGTGGCGGCTGCCAGCACCATGATCTTGCTCGGGGCACGGGCCACCAGCGTGCAATCGCAGGGCCGGTCGTCCAGAAGGTAGTCCTCACCGAACCAGGCGCGCTGCACGACGCCAGAGCCGGCCATCAGGGCCGGCGCACCGTCGCGCTCAATGCCCAGAAAACCGCTGATCACGCCATACCATCCGGCCAGCGGCTCACCTCGCGCCAGCAAGGTTTCGCCCTCAGCCAGCGAGAGGATAGTGATGGCATCGCGCACCACCGGGTGCAGTTCGTCCGGCAAGACGTGAAGCCAGGCCACGTCAGGTCGTGTCGGACTGGTTCGGGGCTTGCGCCGCGACGCCGGCCCCTGTGCGCTGCGCGAGCGCAGCAGGTCCAATGCCATGGAACCGAATGAATCGGCAAGCGCTCCGCCTTGCAGGGCGCCACCCCATGGGAACGGGTAGCTCGTTTCGATCAGCATCTCTGGGTGCCCGGATTGTTGCAGTGCAAACTGATTAAACGGGAGATGCCCCAGCCTGCGCAGGCGTTCAGAGCGACGTATTCCGCGCCGAATCGGACAATCGTGGCGAGCGACGCACTGAGGTGTCAGGGCTCGGCCGGACCCGAGTGCCGCACCGGCACCTGTTGCGCGATGTCAAGAATCCATTCGATGACGTTACGCACGTCTTCCGCCGGATGCTTGTCAGCCTGTATGAGCCAGTAGCTGTAGTCACTTTCCGTGGCCGCTGGCTGGCCCGCCGAAAGCACCTGCAACCGTCCGTCGGCGATCAGGTCCTGAAGCAGCTCGAGCCGACCCAAGGCGATGCCTTGCCCAGCCATGGCGGCCTGAATCATCTGGTCGTACTGGTTGTACAGCAGCACACTCTTGGCGCTGGACACGTTCCATCCGCGCGCGGCCAGCCAGTGCGACCAGTGCAGCCAGGCCCGGCCCGAGATGTCGAACTCAAGCAGCGCGGTGGATTTCAGTTGCTGGATGTCGGTGAGTGCATGCATGCCCAGCGAGGGACTGGCCACCGGCATGATGGTCTCGCCAAACAGCTTCACGGCGCCCAGCGGCGCCTGCCGCTCGGAGCAGTAGCGGATCGCCAGATCGACGTCCGGCCCCAGCTCCAGGATGGAGTTGCTGGCCACGACGCGCACATCGGCCTGGGGGTGGCGCTCGCGGAATTCGCCCAGCTTGGGCAGCAGCCACAAGCCCGTCAGGCCCGTGCTGGCCGTGATGGTCACGGGCTTCTTGCGATGGGGGGCGAACAGCGACAGGACTTCCTGCAGCTGGTTCAGCGACGGGTCGGCGGCGCGAAACAGCAGTTCACCCTGCTCTGTCAGCTGAAGGCTGCGAAAGCCCCGGTGAAACAGCGCGACCCCCAGCGAGTCTTCCAGGGCACGGATCTGCTTGCTGATGGCAGACTGGGTCAGGCACAGGTCATCTGCGGCCTGGGTCACGCTCATGCGGCGGGCCACTGCAACAAAACCCTTGATCAGATCCAGCGAGGGCAGGCGTACAAGCGGAACCATGGTCAAATCATTATTACCCATGCGGTGCGCGGATGTTGTGTGAAGGGCGTTGTGCACGGCGCCGGCAATGCCGCTGCGCGCCGGACGTGAAAGGTGCGTCAGGATGAGACGACCGGAATGCTCCAGGCGCCCGTTCCTCCCGATCGCGGGACAGAAGGAAGCATCAAACAGCGGATGATCACGCGGCCCGACTGGCAGGTCGCATTGTCTGCAAGGCGGCCCCTGCGGCGACAGGCATGCCGCACGGGCAAGCCTTCAGCGCAGGTCCACCACCATCAGGTGAAAGCTGTTGCGCAGGCCCTGCTTGCGAAAGCCGCAACGCTCGTACATCGCGATGGCCGGGTTCTGCGGGTGCACGGTGAGCGACACACGTTCGTAGCCTGCCTGCCGGGCAGCGGCCAGCGCCGCCAGCATCAGCGGCCGGCCGTGCCCCTGGTGCTGGAAGGCGGGCAGTAGCGATATGCCCAGCTGCGGCGTCTGCCCGTCCACAGAGGCCAGGCCCACGCCCTCGGGCAGCAGCCGCACCCAGCAGGCGCCCGCGTCCACCCCATTCACCTGTGCGACCACGCCCACGTCTGTGGGGCGTCCCCAGTGCTCGGCATAGATGCGCACCGGTGGCGCGTCCAGCACTTCAATGGGGCGCAGGCCCGCGGGCGGCGGGTCCCACAGGGCAACGTGCAGCCAGTGCCACAGGGCTTGCTGGTCGGCGGGTGTCAGGGGGCGAAAAGTCAGCATGGCCTGGATTTTCAGGTTTTTTGCCGGCCCGGCACCCAGCCGATGGACAGCACATACCGGCTGCCACCCACCACCCGCGTCACGCTGTGCTCGCAGGCGTCGGGGCGAAAGAGCTTGATGCGCCGCGTTTCAAACAGCGGCGTGGCACAGACAAATTCACCGCCGCTGCGCGGTGACTTGAGGACGATGTTCAGCCGGTAATGCCGCCCCGACGACACCGGGTCGGTGTGGGGCGGGATCTCTGAGCCCTCTGGGTAGCGGATCAGGTATGAATCGAACGGCAGCGGCCAGGATGCGGTCAGCAACAGCATCTTGTCGTAGCCCGAGCCCTGGCGGCCGCGCTGCCAGCGAAAGGCCTGGGCGGCGGAGGGATTCAGTCCACATGGGTGAAGGTTAACGCCGAATCGGCCACCAATGAGACAATCCACCCCATGAGTGCCGTCTGGATTGACAACGAAACCGCCCCCGCTGGTGCCCCACCCACGCGCGACCTGAAGATCGAGCGCGAGACGCACAAGCTGGAAAAACGCCTGTGCCGGCTGATGGGCCAGGCCATCGTGGACTTCAACATGATTGAAGAGGGCGACAAGGTCATGGTGTGCCTGTCGGGCGGCAAGGACAGCTACGGCATGCTGGACATCCTGCTGAAGATGCAGGCGCGCGCGCCCATCAGCTTCAGCATCGTGGCCGTCAACCTGGACCAGAAGCAGCCCGGCTTTCCCGAGCACATCCTGCCGGAATACCTCACGGCCCTGGGCATCCCGTTCCACATCGAGAACCAGGACACCTATTCCATCGTCAAGGACAAGATCGCGCCGGGCAAGACCATGTGCAGCCTGTGCAGCCGGTTGCGCCGCGGCATCCTGTACCGCGTGGCCGACGAGCTGGGCGCCACCAAGATCGCGCTGGGCCACCATCGCGACGACATGCTGCAGACCTTCTTTTTGAACATGTTCTTTGGCGGCAAGCTCAAGGGCATGCCGCCCAAGCTGGTCAGCGACGACGGCAAGCACATTGTGATCCGTCCCCTGGCGTATGTGCCCGAGAAAGACCTGATCCGCTGGGCGGAGCACAAGCAGTTCCCCATCATCCCCTGCACGTTGTGCGGCAGCCAGGAAAACCTGCAGCGCAAGCAGGTGGGCAACATGCTGCGCGAATGGGACAA
>CAZUJD010000115.1:0-3147 GCA_964620025.1 uncultured Ramlibacter sp.
CACATGATCGAGACCATCAACAAGATGAACCGCATCAGCCGCCAGCACCTGCAGGAGTTCGGCTTCGAGCCCGACGCCGGCATCCTGGCTGCCAAGATGGAAATTCCGGAAGACAAGATCCGCAAGATCATGAAGATCGCCAAGGAGCCGATCTCCATGGAAACGCCGATCGGTGACGACGACGATTCCCACCTGGGCGATTTCATCGAAGACCAGGCCAACACCGCCCCGATCGAGGCTGCCATGCAGGCCGGCCTGCGCGACGTGGTCAAGGACATCCTGGACAGCCTGACCCCGCGCGAGGCCAAGGTGCTGCGCATGCGTTTCGGCATCGAGATGTCCACCGACCACACGCTGGAAGAAGTGGGCAAGCAGTTTGACGTGACGCGCGAGCGCATCCGCCAGATCGAGGCCAAGGCCCTGCGCAAGCTCAAGCACCCCAGCCGCAGCGACAAGCTGCGCAGCTTCATCGACACGCTGTAAGACCGCGCGTCAGGCCATGCATCGACGGCGCCTTCGGGCGCCGTTTTTCATGGCGCCAGCAATCCGACCTTCTGGATGAACGCATCCAGCGGCATGGACCACATGCGACCGCCGTGGTAGAGCAGGAAGTGGCCGTCCTTGTTCACCAGGGTGCCGGTCATGACCAGGCTGGTGTCGCTGCCGCCGGCCGCATAGGCCGCGTGCCAGGCACGCGGCATGTCGGGCCCCCAGTACTGGTCGTTGACGGCATACAGCCACAGGCTGGGGCCACGCGCCTCTCGGCCGAATTCGCGATAGGTATCGGTCAGGTTTTCGGGTTTGCAGCTCCTGCCCGGCGACACCTCGGGATAACCGCCGGAGCCGCCGGCAAAATTGACGGTTCCCACCACGCCCGGCAGATTCAGCGCCGCCGCGGCCACCGAGGTCAGCCCGCCGACCGACTGGCCCTGGACCAGGATGCGGTCACGCCGCACCCAGGGTTGCTTCAGGGCCCATTCGTAAGTGGCCACAACGGTACGCCGGGCATGCACGGCCACGCGGGTGAAGTCAGGCTCGGTGGTACAGGTGGCGCCCTTCCAGCGCGTGCCGGAATGCTCCACATCGTCGCCACCCGTTTCGCCATAGCCGGGGCGCACCGGCGCCACCACCGCCACGCCCTTTCGCAGCCAGTAGTTGCCATGCCCCACGGGCACGGGGAACTTCAGCCGGGCCCGCTCTTCGGCCGAGCCAGCGCGGCCGTGCGAATGGATGACCAGCGGAAAGGGACCTTTGCCCTCGGGCCTGTACAGGTGTGCCACCACATCGGTGCGCTTGCCGTTGATGACCAGCGGCAAGGTGGTGATCTCGGGCTCCACGGGCTGTGCCATCGCCAGCGCGACGGTGGCCGGCAACAGCAACGACAACAACAGGCGGGCAAGTGCAAGCATGGGACTCCTGACGGGGCAGCCGGACTATAGCAATGCCGCTTAACATCGCCGGGTGACCCTATCGCCTGAAAGCGCCGCCAACCGCCGCGGCATTGCCGCCATGTCACTGGCCATGGCCAGCTTTGTAACCAACGACGCGCTCGTCAAATACGTGAGCCAGACGCTGCCCACGGCCCAGCTGATTTTCATCCGCGCCGTGTTCGCGGCAGTGCTGCTGCTGGCGGTGGCACGTGCCATAGGTGTGCTGGACGGCGCCGGCCTGCGCGCCATGACCCAGAGGCGCGTGCTGCTGCGCGCGGGGCTGGACGCATTGGGCACTTTTACCTACCTCACGTCGCTGTTTCATTTGCCGATCGGCAATGCCACGGCCATCAACATGGCCACGCCGCTGTTCATCACACTGTTTGCCGTCATCGCCTTTGGCGAACGCGTGGGCGCCGGACGCTGGCTGGCGGTGGCGACAGGCTTTGCGGGCGTGCTGCTGATCGTGCAGCCCAGTGCGGCGGGCTTCAATGCCTATGCACTGCTGTGCCTGGTGGGCACGCTGTTTCATGCGGCGCGCGACCTGAGCACGCGCACCATCACGGCCAGCACGCCGTCCATCCTGATCACGCTGGCCACCGCACTGGCCGTACTCCTGCTGGCGGCGGTGCTGACCGCACTGCAGGGCTGGCAGGCGCCTACGGTGAAGCAGTTGTTGCTGCTGGCGGCTGCGGCCGTGTTCCTGAGCGCGGGCTACTACCTGGTCATCACCGGCATGCGTGCGGGCGAGATGAGCGTGATCGCGCCATTTCGCTACACCGGCCTGTTGTTTGCGTTGCTGCTGGGATGGATGGTGTGGGGCGACGTGCCGAACGCGCTGGCCTGGGCCGGCATTGCGATGCTGGTGGGGGCGGGGCTTTTTGTGCTGCGCAGCGAGCGGGCACGCAGCCGTGCGCTGGATGCAGCGCCGGATTGACGGCACTCCCGCACCGCCCGCTTCAGCTGCCGTAGAAAAACCGTTCCTCGACCACCTTGCCGTCCTGCACGGTGTACACCCCCATCTCGTCCATGCCCATGCGCTGACCGCCCCTGGGAGTCACATCCAGGGTGAAGCGCACGATGAACTGGTTTCCGTTGACGTAGGGGCCCTCGACCTGGACGCTGTGGACTTCATGGTTGGCGTACCACCACTCGCCCTTGGCTTCGACGCCCTTGCGGCCTTCCACCCGGGCGCCCACGCCTTCCATGGCTTCGATGGACACCACGTTGTCGGCCCAGAATTTCTGGCCCGCTTCTTCAAACCGGCCGTCTTTGCACAGCGCGGTGAAGGTGTTGGCAACTTCCTGCGTATTCATGGGGGTCTCCTTGACTGGATAAAGACCCCAGCGTACGCCCGCGGGTTGCCAGCAATGTGTCAGCAGCCTACACGGGCAGCAGCACGGTCACTTCCAGCCCTGTGCCCTCGCCCGGGCCCGCATTGCGCACACTCAACACCCCGCCATGCGCCTGCGCCACCAGCTTGCACAGGTACAGGCCCAGTCCCACGCCGCCGGTGGCGCGCTCGCGCGAGCTGTCGGGGCGGTAAAACGGCTCGGCCAGATGGGGCAGCGCATCGGCCGGCACGCCGGGGCCGTGATCGCGCACAGTGAATTCAACGCCCTGCCCTTGCTGCGCCACTCGCAGCACCGGCGGCTGCGCGGAGCCGGCGCTGTGGCGCAGCGCGCTTTCCAGCAGGTTTCGCAACAGCAGTCTCATG
>CAZUJD010000115.1:3157-9414 GCA_964620025.1 uncultured Ramlibacter sp.
TGGGCAGGCCGGCTGCCAGGTCCAGTTCGATGGCAGCGCCAGGGTGGCTGTGAGCCAGCGCCTGCACCACCTCGCGCGCGAGCGCGCCGGGCTCGGTGGGCTCGCGGTGCAGCGCACTGTGGCCGGCGCCCAGGCGTTCGCTTTCCAGCAGGTCGTTCACCAGTGCGGCCATTTCCTGCAGGTCGCGCAGCAGCGCGCTGCGCCGCGCGCCGGTGTCGCCGTCTTCCGCCAGCAGTTCGGTGTTCAGCCGGGCACGGGTGATGGGGCTGCGCAGCTCGTGGCTGATGGCCAGCAGCAGCGTGCGCTTGGCCTCCAGCATCTGGTGGATGTTGGCGGCCATGGCGTTCACGTCGCTGGCCAGGTCGCCCAGTTCGTCCCGGCGGCGCAGCGGTATGGGCTGCGCAAAGTTGCCCGCGCCAAAGCGGCGCGCGCCGGCACCGATGTCGTCCAGCGGGCGCAGCAGCCGGCGCACATAGGCATAGGCCAGCGCCGTGAGCAGCAGCAGTGTGGCCAGCGTCGCCCAGCCGATGAATCGGGGGCGCTCCCGCCAGGGCTTGATGGCCAGGCCAAATTCAATGCGGTGGCCGTCGGCGGTGGTGCGCGACAGCAGGCCGGCGTCGTCGCTGTCGTGGTGGTCGGCCATCCAGGCGTCGCGGCGCCGGTGCTCATGGTCGTCGTCCGCCTGGCTGCGCCAGTTGATGAGCGGGCCGCTGATGCGCACGGTGACCGGCAGGCGCTGCGTGATGGCCTGCGCCCGCTGCACGCTGGGCGGACTGCCGATCTCCACCGCCACACGGTCCACATAGTCCGACAGCAGCGGGCGGGCCGCGTCACGCCAGCCCACTCCCAGTGCCTTTTGCATGCCGAACAGGAATGCCCCGCTCATGGCCAGCGCCAGCAGGATGAACAGCGCCACCAGACGCCAGCGCAACGAATGGCGAAGGCGCTGGTGCCAGCGGCCCGTCCTGGCCTGCGTTGTGGCCTGTTTCATGGCGGCGGCCTCAGTGCCAGCGCGTAGCCGGCGTTGCGCAGCGTCTTGATGGCGTCCAGCGGCTCCAGCTTCTTGCGCAGGCGGCTCACCACAATGTCCACCGCGCGGGTAAACAGCTCGGCGTCATGGCCGCGCAGGTGGTTCAGGATGTCGTCACGCGTGAACACCCTGCCCGGCTCGCGGGCCAGCAACAGCAGCAGGTCGAATTCGGTGCTGGTCAGCTCCAGCGGCTCGCCCTGGCGGATTGCGGTGCGCGTGGTGGGGTCCACCAGCAGTCCGTCAAACTGCAGCCGGTCACCGGGGCCCACCGGCCGTCGGCGGCGCAACACGGTCTGGATGCGGGCCACCAGTTCGCGCGGCTCAAAGGGTTTGGGCAGGTAGTCGTCCGCGCCCAGTTCCAGCCCGACCACGCGGTCCATCACGTCGCCACGGGCAGTCAGCATCACGATGGGAATGTCGCTTTCGCGGCGGATGGTGCGGCACAGCTCGAAGCCGTCCATTTCAGGCAGCATCACATCCAGAATGGCGGCATCAAAGCCACCACGGCGCTGCTCCTGGCGCAGCAGCGCCAGGCCGGCGCTGGGGCGCAGCGCCTGGACCAGCTGCATCTCAAAACGCGCAAAGTAGGTCGCCAGCGGCTCGCCCAGTTGCGCGTCGTCGTCAATCAGCAGGATGCGTTGCATACGGCCGATTGTGTCGCACGACCGCAGGGGCTCATCCTTTCCACCAGCGGCTGCGGCCCTGCATGAACTCGCGCACCCTGGTCTGCTGGGCGGGCGTGAGGCTGTCATAGAAATCACCGGCCGCAGCAATCACCTCGGGGCTTTTGCCGCTGACGGCAGCCGTCTTTTCGGCCACCAGGGCCTGCGCGCGCGCGCGGTCGAACTTGTCACCAGCCACCAGGGCTTCCACCTCGGCGCGGGGGTTGACCGTCTTGCCGACCAGGGCCGTGCGCTGCTCCTGCAGCTTGTCGGCGAGCACGCCCAGCTTGGCCTTCTGGTCGGCGTTCAGGTCCAGCTTGCCAGACACGCGCTCGATCATCTTGCCGCGAAACCGGGCATGGTCCTCGGCGCTGCCGTGGCCGCCATGATGTTCGCCGTGGTGTTCGCCACGGAATCCGCAGGCGGCCAGGCCGCCCAGAACGATGGTGGCGCCGAACAGGCCGTAGAGGGTGCGTTTGATCCAGGGTCGCATGGAAATCACCTTTTCAGTCAGGGGTTGAGGGTGCAGTCATGGTGCCGGCGCAACACCTGCAGGTCATCACGTCACGGTTTCGCTTTATTTCGTTTTGTTTCGGCGCTTAGACTGGCTGCACGGAGAACAAAAAAACGATGCGAAGCCTGTTCTGTGCCGTGATTGCCGTCCTGTTGCTGGCCTTGCCCGCAGGACACGTCCTTGCACAGGGCCCGGTGGACGTGGGTCCGGCAGCCGAGTTGGACATCACTGCACGTACCGACTGGTGGATCGATCCCTCGGGCACGCTGGACGTGGCCCAGGTCGCAGCCCGGTCTTCAGCCCTGCCCTGGCAGGCCTCCCGCGCCGCCCAAAGCCATGCGCTGGGCCGCGGCGCCCTGTGGCAGCGCCTGACCCTGCAACCCCTGCCCAGCGGCACGCGCTGGTACCTGCAGGTCAGTTTTCACGGAATCGACACGGTCGGCCTGTACCACCGCGACGCCAACGGTCTGTGGAACGGGCAGCATGCCGGCGACCACCGGCCGGTGGCGCTGTGGCCCATCCGCGACCGCATCCCGGTTTTCGAAGTTTCCACGCCCCACGGGCCACGCACCTATTGGCTGCGCATGACCAACCAGCCCATACCGGTGGGGGCACAGCTGCGACTGATGCGCGAGGACACGCTGGGCCAATGGCGCAACACCAGCCTGTTGTTGCTGGGCGCCTATTTCGGCCTGGCCGTGCTGGTGATCTACCTGGGCGCCTTGAGCGCGCGGCAGTACGCAGACCGGGCCTTCGCGCTGTACTGCCTGTATGCAGCGTCCATGATGATGATCCAGCTGTGCTTCATGGGCGTGGGTGGCATGTTCGTGTGGCCGGATTCGCCCTGGTGGAACAATGCCGCGCCCTACGTATTCGCCATGCTGTCCTGTGCCACCGGCACGCTGCTGGTGCGCGAAGTCTGCGGCACACGCCGCCTGTCGGCACCGCTGGACCGCTTTGTGCTGGTCTGGGCTGCGTTTGGCGGTGTGTGGGCCGTGGCTTATACCGCATGGCCTGCGCCCTGGAGCTTTGCGGTGCTGACGCTGTACCAGGTGGCGACGCTGCTGCTGGTGCTGGCGGTTTGCCTGTGGAGCCATCGCCATGGCGAGCGCTGGTCACTGTGGATGGCGGTGGGCTTTCTGCCGGTCATTGCCACTGCGCCCTTTCCCACGCTGCGCAACTGGGGCGTGCTGCCGGCCAGCTTCCTCACCCAGTATTCGCTGGCCATCGGCGCGGCGCTGGAGATCCCGCTTCAGCTGTGGGTGCTGGGCCGGCGTGCGCGCGAGCTCAGTGAATCGAGGGTACGCGCCCGCGCCATGGACACGCGTGACCCCCTGACCGGCCTGCCCGTGCCCGAGGTGCTGACATTCCGTCTGCGCGACGCGCTTCGACGCTCGCGCCGCACCCGGCTGGGCTGCGCCGTGCTGGCGGTCGAGCTGTCCAACCATGGCGAGATTCTGGCGGCGCATGGCCGCGAGGCGGCCGACCGCGCACTGGTACTGGCCGCCGCGCGGCTGATGGGCGTGGCGCGCGACGTGGACACGGTCGTTCGCACCGATGCCAGCCATTTCGTGATGCTGCTGGAAGGCCCGGTCAAGCCGGCCGAGATGGTCGCCCTGACCACCCAGGCCGTGGCCCGCGGGTTGCACCCCTCACCCCGGTTGCCGCCGGGCGTGACGCTGCGCTTTCATGTGGCCACCGTGCTCGCGCCCGACCCCAAGCTGCCCGAAAGCCACGACGCCGACGCCTGCCTGCGCTGGCTTTCGCAGACGCTGGCCGCGCTGCCACCGCACGCGCGCAAGACCATCGTGCACCTCAATTACTGAGGAAAGTTCTCCGTATCCACCTCGCTGGTGGCCTGTGCGTCATAGCGCGGTCCCGAGACGGTTTGCTGGTTGATGGTGGCGTCCAGCCGGGCCAACTGCTGCGCCGACAGCGCCATCCCGGCCGCCGCGATGTTGTCGCGCATGTGGACCGGGTTCGTGGTGCCCGGAATGGCCACGATGTGCGGCGCCTGGTGCAACAGCCAGGCCAGCGCCAGCTGGGCGGGCGTGCAGCCCACCTCGTCCGCCACCGCCTTGTAGTCGCCCAGCAGCGCCAGGTTGGCCGGGTAGTGCTCGGGCTTGAAGCGCGGCATTCCGCGGCGGATGTCGCCGGCGGCCAGGGCGTTCACGTCGGTCACGGTGCCGCACAGGTAGCCGCGCGCGACCGGGCTGAACGCCACAAATGCCGTGCCCAGCTCGCGGCAGGCGTCCAGCACGGCAATTTCGGGATTGCGCGACCACAGCGAATACTCGGTCTGCACCGCGGCGATCGGATGCACCGCATGGGCACGGCGCAGCGTGGCGGCCGACACCTCGCTCAGGCCCACACTGCGGATCAGGCCCTTGCGCACCAGGTCGCTCAAGGCGCCCACGCTGTCCTCAATCGGCACCTTCTTGTCCCACCGGTGCAGGTAGTACAGGTCGATCACGTCCGTCTTCAGACGGCGCAGGCTGTTTTCGCATTCGCGGCGCAGGGTGTCGGGCCGCCCGTCGATCACGCGCGTCATCTTGCCGTCCACCGGGATGATAGCCATGCCGCATTTGCTGGCCAGCGTGAAGCGGCTGCGGTGCGCGGCGAGCACCGCGCCCACGCGTTCTTCATTGCGCCCGCCACCGTACAGCGTGGCCGTGTCAAAAAAATCGTAGCCCGCGTCCAGTGCGCCCAGCAGCACACGTTCGCCCTGCTCCGCGCTCACGGACGGGCCGTAGGCATGGTCCAGGTTCATGCAGCCCAGGCCGATGGCTGAAACGGAGAACGGCCCGATGGTTCTTTTGTTCATGGTCTTGAGCTTAACCGGGCTCGAACGTCTGCGCAGCCGCACGCAGGCGTTGCATGGCCAGCGCAGCCCACGCCGAACTGCCGTAGCCACCCACCAGATCGTGCCGCAGCTGCGCCCAGGCGGGATGGTCCGGGTCCACGCCCAGCTCACGGATGAAATGGTCCTGCACGATCAAGCACTGCCGCCGGTACGGCAACAGGAACGCGCGGCGGTCGGCGTCCAGCACCGGAAGCGCCTGGTCATACCGGGCAAACCACAGGTTCAGCAGGATGCCCGTGCGCGGCGCGTGCCAGAACGTGCCCATGTCCTCGCCGGGCAGCGCCTGTCCACCCAGCACGCGGCGTGCGTGTTCCCAGTGGGCAAAGCCCACGGCACGGGCTGCGTCGTGCAGGCAGTCGCGCAGCTTCAGGTCAGTGGCTGGGTCGGCACGGCGTGCCGCGTTCAGCCGCACGCGCGCGCGGATCTTGAGCTCGTCCAGCGGCGGCGTCATTGCAGCTCCTGCTGCCACAGGGCCAGCAGGTCGGCCAGGTCGTCTGTGTAGTCGTGCAACGGGTCTTCCACCCGCTTGAGTGTGTCCACCACCTCGAACTGCAGGTTGTCGGGGCCGTGATCGCGCCATTCGCGCAGCATGGCCGCGTTCTTGTGGCGGCCCGTGCCTAGCTCAAAGCGAGCGCGGTTCATCGCGCCTTCCACATTCATGCTCGCGTCGACAAAGACGCGGCCCGTGGCGCGGCTGCGCACGGTCCACACACCCATGGCGGGTGGATGCGCCTTGTAGTGGCGCTTGAGCTCCCGCTGGCGGGACGATGAAAAGTCGGGGGATGTGCCCATGACAGGTTCCTTTTTCGTTGGGGGCCAATCCCGCGCTTGGCCAACGAAGCAGAAAATGTCTGTCAGGTCGGATGATCTGGACGAATCCGAGGGTGAGAGCCTCTTGCGCGGGCAGGCGCCCCTCAGCACCTGTCCCGCGATTCTAGTCGACCCCGGCTCAGGCCGCGTTGAGCTGTTGCTCCAGGCTGTGCAGCACCTGGTAGCACGGCAGCACCCTGGCCACCGATGCATTGGGCTCGCGGCCTTCCTTGATGGCCGCAAAGAACTCACGGTCCTGCAGTTCGATGCCGTTCATGCTCACGTCCACCTGGCTCACATCGATTTTTTCCTCCTTGCCGTTCACCAGATCGTCGTAACGGGCGATGTAGGTGGCGGTGTCGCCGATGTAGCGGAAGA
>CAZUJD010000116.1:0-9377 GCA_964620025.1 uncultured Ramlibacter sp.
CCCGCACCTCGCAGGCCATTGGCGACGTCAACACGCTGCCGCTGGAACTGCAGGGGCTGACCTCTACCGTCACCACGCCGGCCATCTACGCGCTGGGCACCGTCACCACCGTGGTGTCGTTCGCCGTGATGGGTGTGGCCGTGGGCCTGGCCCTGTGGCTGGGCCGCCGCCAGAAAAAGGGGGCGCGTTGAAAGAGCCCGCTCAGGCCGCCACCGCCGCCCTGAGCGACGCGGACATCTACGACCGCGTGATCTCGGCCATCCTGGACCACCGCCTGGCGCCGGGAACACGCATCGTGGAGGACAAACTGGCCACGGCGTTCGGCGTGTCACGCACCCGCATCCGCCCGGTGCTGGTGCGTCTGGCCAACGAACAGGTCGTCACGCTCACGCCCAACCGCGGGGCCACCATTGCCCAGCCGAGCGAGCAGGAGGCACGCGAGGTATTTGAAGTGCGCCGCCTGATCGAGCCCACGCTGGTGCAGCTGTTCATTGCCAATGCCACGGCCGCCGACATGGCGCGGCTGAAGGCCTGCATCGACGACGAGGAATCCGCCCGCCTGGCCGGCGACATGCGCCGTGCGATCCGCCTGTCGGGCGACTTTCACCTGGTGCTGGCCGAATGCGCCGGCCACCAGACGCTGGGCCGCATCCTGCGCGAGCTGACCTCGCGCACCTCGCTCATCCTCATGACCTACAGCGCCCCGCATGCGCGCGAGCGCGAGGAAGCCACCGCCTGCGGCTGCCGCGAGCACCGCGCGCTGCTGGACGCGATCCGCCTGCGCGACGCCAAAGAGGCTGCCAAGCGCATGCGCGAACACCTGACGCGGCTGGAATCGCAGCTGCGCTTCACCCCGCCCACCGACGACGCACCCGACCTGGCCCGCCTGTTCGGCAAGGCCGCATGACAGACGCCGGCTGACTCCTGCCATGCGCCACCTGCTCGTGATCAACCCCAACACCTCTGCGTCGGTGAGCGCGCTGCTGCAAACGCATGTGCAAGCCGAAGCGGGCCTGCATGTGCAGGTGCGCTCGGTGACCGCCCGTTTTGGCGCCCCGTACATCAGCGACGAGGCCAGCTACGCCGTGGCCGGCCATGCGACGCTGGACGCCTGGGCTGCCGCGCTGGCGCACGGGCCGGCGCCTGACGCCGTGCTGATTGGCTGCTTTGGCGATCCGGGCCTGCTGGCATTGCGAGAGAGCAGCCCGGTGCCCGTCACCGGCCTGGCCGAAGCCGCCTTCATCGAGGCTGCGCGCCATGGCCGCTTTGCCATCGTCACGGGGGGCGCACGCTGGGGCCCCATGCTGCAGCGGCTGGCCCAGGCGCTGGGCCACGGCGCGGCGCTGGCGGGCATCCACACCGTGGCACCCACGGGCGCGCAGCTGGCCGCCGACCCCGCCGGCGCCCGCGTGCTGCTGGAGCAGGCCTGCCGCGACGCCGTGCGACAGCTGGGCGCCCAGGCGGTGATTGTGGGTGGCGCCGGCCTGGCCGGCATGGCCGCAGCGATCCAGCCGGGGCTGGATGTGCCGCTGATCGACAGCGTGGGCGCGGGCGCGCGCTGGGCACTGCGCACCCCGCCAGCACCGCCCCAGCGCCATGCGGCCGGCTTTGACGTGCCGTGGCAACAGCTCTCGCCCGAGCTCACCGCATTGGGTCTGTCCACGGGCTGAACCGTCCTGGCAGTGGAACAGCGGGGCGTTGACAATCGGTCGGTACGACCCCAAATACCGGGACTTCACACGAGGTTTAACTGATGAACAGCCCCACGCCCGTCACCCAGCCCCGCCGCGCCGAGCGGCTCATCACCGGCCAGCCCACGCAGGATGGGGCCGGTGTCAAGCTCACCCGCGTGCTCACGCAGGACCTGCAGCGCCGGCTGGACCCTTTCCTCATGCTGGACAACTTTGCCAGCGACGACCCCAACGACTACGGCGCGGGCTTTCCCAGCCACCCGCACCGGGGCTTTGAGACCGTGAGCTACATGCTCACCGGCAACATGCGCCACAAGGACAGCGCCGGCCACGAAGGCCTGATCACCGACGGTGGTGTGCAATGGATGACCGCCGGGCGCGGCGTGATCCACAGCGAAATGCCCGAACAGAACGACGGTGTGATGGAGGGCTTCCAGCTGTGGCTGAACCTGCCCGGCAAGGACAAGATGTGCGCCCCCTGGTACCGTGACATCCAGAGCCCGCAGGTGCCGCAATACACCACAGAAGGCGGCGTGACCGTGCGCGTGATCGCCGGCGAAAGCCATGGCACTGCCGGCGCGGTGCAGCGCGAAGCCACCCGGCCGCTGTACCTGGACCTCATCTTCCCCGAAGGCGGCGGCAGCTTCAGCCAGCCGCTGCCCGAGACGCACAACGCCTTCATCTACGTGTACCGCGGCAGTGTCCAGGTTGCAGGCACCCCGGTGCAGCGCCAGCGCATGGCCATCCTGGCCAACGAGGGCGACGGCATCACGCTGGACGCCGGCGGCCCGGCACGCGCGCTGCTGATCGCCGGTCAGCCCCTGCGCGAACCCATTGCCCAGTACGGCCCGTTTGTCATGAACACGCGCGACGAGCTGATCCAGGCGGTGGATGACTTCCAGAACGGGCGGCTGGCCTGAGCCCCGCCTGACACGAAGCTTCAAGCAACTTTACATACCAGCAGCCTGCGCAAATCGCCGCGATACACGGCGCCGTCAGACTTGCCTTCAACCTGAAGCCGATCCCGGACTCAGGCTTCTTTGAAAGGAAGTCACATGTCATACGCTCCGAAACGCCTGTTGCTGGCCGGCCTGGTCGCCACCTTGGCCACTGCCGCCATGGCGCAAACCCCGCCGGCCCCTGCACCCCAGGGCCAGCCCGGCGCCCACCAGCATGACGGCAAGCGCGACCCGGCCCGCATGAAGGAATTCATGGCCAAGCGCCAGGCCGAGCTCAAGCAGAAGCTGGCCATCACCCCCGCGCAGGAAAGCGCGTGGACGGCCTGGACGGCCGCGATGCAGCCGCCCGCGACGCACGCCGCGCGCCCCAACCGCGAAGAAATGGCCAAGCTGAGCACGCCCGAGCGCATTGAAAAGATGCGCGCCATGCGGGCCCAGCACCAGTCGCAGATGGACAAGCGCGCCGACGCCACCAACACCTTCTATGCCGCGCTCAGTGCCGACCAGAAAAAGGTGTTTGACGCCGAGACCGCGCGTTTTGCCGGCGGCGGCCGCCACGGTGGCGGGCAGGGTGGCCACGGCGGCCACGGCATGCACCACAAGGGCTGAGCAGCGCCCCACACGCCGTGCCGGCGCGTGGGGGCTACAACCGCCCTTGCGCGTCGTCCTCCGCAGCTGGCCGGGGCACGGCGCGCGCCAGGGCCAGCCAGGCAGCAAAAGGCAGCCCGGCCTCGTGCGGCAGCGGCCGCCGGGGCGCCGGGCGCTGTACCTGCAGCCGCCATGCGCCTTCGGCGGCACCGGCGCCCTGCACGGCCTGCATCACGCCAAACGTCAGCGGTATCTCGCTGGCGTCACCGATCTCGCGGCCCCTGGCATCGCGCCCCAGCACATACCAGCACTCACTGCTCATGGCCAGGTAGGCACCGCGCTTGGCGCGCGTGCGCGGTGTGTCGCGCAGCTCGCCCAGCAGGTCGGCCCGGCGCGCCTTGACCTCGTGCACCGTGGGCGCGAGATAACCCGCCACCGTGGTGTTGCGGATGGAAAACACATCGGGCCGCGCCACCACCCAGCGGCGCAGCGGCTCGCCTGATTCACCGGTTTCTTCCACCGCCGCCCGCAGGCTCAGGCCGGTGAATGCCGTACGGCCGCTGCGCTGCATGTGGCGCACCACCAGCGTAACCAGCGATTCGTGCAGGTCAAACGCCGCGCGGTTGCGCTGCTGGGCCCGGGCCAGCGCCGCAATGCCGGTATCGGTCAGTCGCAGCGAATCGCGCAGCGTGCCGGTGCCATCCGGCACGGCCACGCGCACCAGCAGCCCGGCGGCCAGCAGATCCACCTCGACCGGATCCAGGCAGGGCCAGCCGGCAGAGCGGTACAGCTCACGCAGGCGCCGCGCATGAACGCGGGAAATCACGGGGGACTCAGTCATGGCGCCCCGCATTGTGCGCCCGCTGCGCACGCGGCCGCTGCGCTTGATCCTGGTCAAGCGCAGCCTGCTGACAAAGCCTAGACTGGGGTGGCCCATGACGACCCCAACCGGCCCCACCCCCCCACCGGCGTCCCGCCCCCTGCCTGCCATCCGCACGCTGCATCTGCTGCAGCCGCTGCAATGGCTGGCGCTGGCCTGGCGCGACATCGAGCGCGCGCCGGCGGTGGGCCTGGCCCACGGCGCAGCCCTGGCGCTGTTCGGCGCCGCGTTGCTGGCGGCTGCGCACGACCGCTTCTGGCTGCTGGCCGGCGCGCTGTCGGGCTTTCTGCTGGTGGCGCCGGTGCTGGCCGTGGGGCTGTATGCCGTCAGCCGCGCGCTGGAGCGCGGCGAGCCCGCCGGCTTCGGGCTGGTGCTGCGCACCTGGCTGAGCTGGCGCGGGCGGCCAGGGCACGGCTGGCACCACGACTGGAGACTGGTGCGCTTTGGCCTGCTGCTGGCGGCCGCCGGCACGGGCTGGGTGCTGACGTCTGCCTCGCTCATCACCTGGCTGGCACCGCAGCCGGTGCAGCAACCCATGGATTTCGTGCGCCACATCGTGCTGGCGCGCGACAACCTGCTGTTCGAGGCCTGGCTGGCCCTGGGCGGCGTGCTGGCCGCACCGGTGTTTGCGTCCAGCGTGATCACATTGCCGCTGCTGCTGGACCGCCGCATCGGCGTGCTGGACGCGGTGCTGACCAGCTGGCGCGCCGTGCTGGCCAACCCGCTGCCGCTGGCACTGTGGGCGGCGCTGGTCATGGGATTCACACTGCTGGGGCTGGGCTCGGCGCTGCTGGGCCTGCTGCTGGTGGTGCCGCTGCTGGGGCATGCCAGCTGGCACGCCTATCGCGACACGGTGGACGCAACGGCCCTGCCGGCGCGCCAGCCCGCCGGGGAGCCGCGGCCATGACCGCACCCGGCACCCTGTTCGGTTTTACCGAAGCGCAGATCGCCCAGTTCGGCCTGACGTTCGGCATCGCAGCCTTCATGCTGTACATGCTGTTCATCATTGCCCAGCTGGCCTGGGAATCGAAGGCCGGCCGGTTCGGCACTTTCGTGCTTTTCCTGGGCCTGGCCTTCGGCATGGTGGGCTTTGCCGCGAAGTTCGTCATCCAGTGGTGGCTGGAGCGCTGAGCCCCGCGCCGGCGCCCACGCGCTGGCACTGACTTACTTGGGCGTGCCCGCGCCGGTCAACGGCGACGGGTTGCCCGCCGGCACGCCGGTGGACATGCCCGCAGTGCTCATGGCCGCCAGGTTGCGGTCGGCCTGTTTCTGCGCCTTTTGCATCTGGCGTTCGGCCTTGATCTCGGCGCGTGTCTTGCCGTCGGTGGGTCGGGGCTCCATGCCGGCCTGCTGGCCCGCCTTGTCGGCGGTGCCGATCGTCCCCCGGGACGTGGTGCCGGCCAGGTTGGCAGCACGGGCCTCGGCCTTGACTTCGGCGCGGGTGTTCACACCCACCGCGGGGGGTGCATTGGGCACGCCCTGGGTCAGCGTGCTGGCCTCACCGGCCCTGGCAGGCAGGGTGTTGGTGGCGGATGCGCCGGTGTTCTGGGCCTGGGCCAGGCCGGCCGTGGCCAGCAGGCCGGCCAGCAGTGCAGAGGTGATGGTCTGGTTCATGTCGTATCCCTTCATCAGTTGACAGGTGCGCCGCCGATGCGGCCACCTGTTCAATTTACGTATGGGACAAGGCCGCAAGTGCCGGACGGCCGCCCCGCGGTCTGTAGGACGCCGACGCACCCCGGCGTGCGCCTGTCGTGCACGGATCAGGCCGGTACCAGCCGCAGCAGCGTGATCTCCGACGGTGCGCCAAAGCGCTTGGGCGGGCCCCAGTAGCCGGTGCCGCGGCTGGTGTACACCCACAGGTTTTTCAGCCGGTGCAACCCGGCGGTGAACGGCTGCTGCAGCCGCACGAAATGGTTCCACGGCCAGAACTGGCCGCCATGGGTGTGGCCCGACAGCTGCAGGTCAAAGCCCGCGTCCGCCGCGGCCACGGCGCTGCGCGGCTGGTGGGCCAGCAGCAGACGCACGCGCGCATGTTCCGGCGCGCCGCGCAGCGCAGCGTGCGGGTCGCTTTTGTGCGCGGGGTCGAACTGGTGGGCGCTGTAATCAGCCACACCGGCCACCAGCAGCGGGGCGTGCCCGGCGGCGTCACCATGCTGCAGCACCACGTGCTCGTTCATCAGCACGCGCACGCCCAGGCGGCGCAGCTCGGCGATCCATGCATGCGCGCCCGAGTAGTACTCGTGGTTGCCTGTCACAAAGTAGCTGCCGTGGCGCGAGCGCAGCTGGGCCAGCGGTGCAACATGCGCGGACAGCTCCGACACCTTGCCGTCCACCAGGTCGCCGGTGATGGCCACCATGTCGGCGCCCAGCGCATTGACCCGTGCCACGATGGCCTGCAGGTAGCGGCCCTTGATGGTCGGGCCCACATGCACATCGGTGATCTGCGCCACGGTAAAACCGTGCAGCGCAGCGGGCAGCTGTGCAATGGGCACGTCCACCCGCACCACGGCAGCGGTGCGCCGTGCATTCCACAAGCCCAGCGCCGTGGCCAGCGCGGCCAGCACCGGCACCGCCAACCCCGTCCAGGTCGTGAGCACCGCCACCGGCAAGGCCGCTGGCCGCCAGGCAAAGGCGATCACGGCCAGCAGCAGCAACACGTCGCGCAGCACCGTCAGCACGAACAGCGACGAAAAAAGCCCCATGCCCAGCAGCCCGGCCCAGGCCAGCCGGTCGGCCCAGGGGCCGCGGGTGCGCCGCCGCGCCATCAGCCCCAGCGGCAACAGCACGGTGGACGCCACCAGCACCATGGCCAGCAGCGCCTGCGCGGGCGGCCAGGCACCCAGCGCAGGCACGATGCGCCAGCCCACGTACAGGTGCAGCAGCGCGGAAAGCAGGTACAGGGGCATGGTTGCTCGGGCAGTGAAGGAAAGTGAAGTTGTGAGGCAAGGCCGGCCGGTTCAAGCCCCGGCGCCGCCGGGCTCATGCCTGCCTCATTCTGGCTGTTTCAACCGCACACAGGCGTGACACGCCCGGCTGGTAAGATTCGCGGCCTTTTGCAGTACCCCCGAGTACCCTCGAGTACCCCCGTTACACCGCAGTACCCCATCAATGACCGTTGCCCTCGCAGGACGCGCACCTGCCGCGTTCGAGATCAAAAGCGCCAACCTCCCCCTGGTTTCGCTGCTGCTCAAATCGCCCGACCTCGGCCTGCTGTCGCAGGAGCTGGCGGCCCGCTACGGCGACATACCCGATTTCTTTGACAACGAGCCGCTGGTGGTGGACCTGGGCCCGTTGCAGGCCGCGCACGCCGATGCCGCCGTGGACTTTGCCGCCCTGCTGCCGCTGTTGCGCCAGTACCGCGTGCTGCCGCTGGCCGTGCGCGGCGGCAGCGAAACCCAGATGGCCCAGGCCCTGGCCGCCGGCCTGGTGGCCGCACCCGACGCCGTGGCGCCGCGCACCGCGCCCCGGGCCGAAGCCACACAGGCCGTGGCACCTGCCAATACAACCGCCAGTACACCCGCCAGTGCACCGGCACCGGCCGCAGCGCCCGTGCCGCCACCGTCGGCCCTGGTTGTCGACAAACCCCTGCGCTCGGGTCAGCAGGTCTATGCCCGCGGGCGCGACCTGGTGGTGCTGAGCATGGTCAACCCGGGTGCGGAAGTCATCGCCGACGGCCACATCCATGTGTATGCACCGCTGCGCGGCAAGGCCATTGCCGGCGCACGCGGGGACGCCGGGGCGCGCATCTTCTCGCTGTGCCTGGAGGCCGAGCTGATCTCCATTGCCGGCGTGTACCGCACCAGCGACGTGGCCCTGCCCGCCGACGTGTGGGGCAAGCCCACCCAGGTGCACCTGGACGGCGGCGCCGAGGGCAAGCTCGTCATGACACCGATCAAGAATTGACATTTCAAAGGACTTTTCACCCATGGCAAAAATCATCGTCGTGACCTCCGGCAAGGGCGGGGTGGGCAAGACCACCACCAGCGCCAGCTTTGCATCCGGCCTGGCACTGCGCGGCCACAAGACAGCCGTGATCGACTTCGACGTGGGCTTGCGCAACCTGGACCTCATCATGGGCTGCGAACGCCGCGTGGTGTATGACCTGATCAACGTGATCCAGGGCGAGGCCAACCTGAACCAGGCCCTGATCAAGGACAAGCAGTGCGACAACCTGTTCGTGCTGGCCGCCTCGCAGACGCGCGACAAGGACGCGCTGACGAAAGACGGCGTGGAAAAGGTGCTGGACGACCTGTCCGGCATGGGCTTTGAATACATCGTGTGCGATTCGCCCGCGGGCATCGAGACCGGCGCGCTGATGGCCATGCACTTTGCCGACGAAGCGCTGGTGGTGACCAACCCCGAAGTCTCCAGCGTGCGCGACAGCGACCGCATCCTGGGCATGCTGGCCAGCAAGACGAAGCGCGCGATTGAGGGCAAGGAGCCGGTCAAGGAACACCTGCTCATCACCCGCTACAACCCCAACCGGGTGGACCAGGGGCAGATGCTGTCGCTCGAAGACATCCAGGACATCCTGCGCATCAAGCTCATCGGCGTGATCCCGGAAAGCGACAGCGTGCTGACGGCGTCCAACCAGGGCACGCCGGCCGTGCACCTGAAAGGCACCGACGTGAGCGAGGCCTACAAGGACGTGATCGACCGCTTCCTGGGTGAAGACAAGCCGCTGCGCTTCATTGACGCGCAGAAGACCGGCTTCCTCAAGCGCCTGTTCGGGGGGAAATAAGCCATGGCCTCGTTCCTGTCATTCCTGCTGGGCGAAAAGAAAAAGACCGCCAGCGTCGCCAAGGAGCGGCTGCAGATCATCCTGGCGCACGAGCGCAGCGGCCGCAACGCCGCCGAGCCCGACTACCTGCCCGCGCTGCAGCGCGACCTGGTCGCCGTGATCAGCAAGTACATCAAGATCAACCCCGGTGACATCAAGGTCCAGATGGACCGCCAGGACAACCTGGAAGTGCTGGAAGTGAAGATCGAGCTGCCCGAGGCGCGCTGAGCGCCGCGGGCGCCTAGCCTGCCTGGCGCGCCAGGAACTCCACCACCGGCGCCACCGTGCGCGCGGGCGCCTCTTCGTGCGGCACATGGCCCAGGTCGTCGACCACGACCACCTTGCTGCCGGCGATATCGCGGCCAAAGCGCTGCGCATAGCCGGACGGGATGAGGTGGTCGCGCCCGCCCCACAGGATCAGCGTGGGCACCTTCAGCGAGGCAATGCGCACCGCCGCCGCCTGGGTCTGCGCGGGGGCC
>CAZUJD010000117.1:0-9376 GCA_964620025.1 uncultured Ramlibacter sp.
GTAGCCGGCGCAGGAGGAAAAGTCGTCTTCGATGTGCGTGGCGCAGTGCTGGCGGAATGATGCCGGCGACCAGCGCCCGCCCGCCAGGCTCAGGGCCGTGTGCCCGCCGGCCGAACCGCCAAACACACCCACGCGGTCCAGCACCAGCACCGGCGCAAACTGCGCGCTGTGCGCCAGCGCGTCGATGGCGCGTGACACTTCGGCAGGGCGGCGCTTCCAGCTTTCGTGGCCGGCGTCGGCCATGTCGCGGTGGTTGTCGGCGCGGTGTTCGGGCACGGCCACTACATAGCCTGCGCCCACCAGCAGGCGCGCCAGGTCCACATGCACCCAGGGGGCGCCGCCCGATCCGTGTGAGATCACGATCAGCCGGCCGTTGCCGCGCAGGGGCACCGCCTGCCACGCCAGCTCAAAGGTGAACACGCCGCGCCGCATGGGCTGGGCCGCTGCGGCCGTGGGGTAAAAGACCGTGACCGGTCCGTCGCCGCCCTGGCCGGGCAGCTCGGTCAGGCCCATGGAAGGCTGCGCCGCCACCGCCACCTGGGCGGCAAAGGCCAGCACGGCGGCCAGCAGGCAGGTGGCCAGCCAGAGCAGGGTGTGTCGCGTCATGGTGTGCTCCATCAAAGTGTGCTCAGGCAGGAACGAACTGGCCGTGCAGGCCCAGCGGCAGCCCGTACGGCAGGGTGACGCCCGCCACGGGCCCGGCATTCACCGCCTGCGCGTCAAACACCGACAGCGTGGTCCGCTCGGTCGGCCAGTGGTAGGCGGTGCCTATCACCCAGCCGCGGCCTTCGGGCGCGGTGGGGCTGGTGGGCACATACACATGCTCCTCGGCGATCCAGCCGGCGCCATAGGTATGGCGCTGCGGCCGGTCGCCCTGCAGCGCCAGCACGGTGTCAAAGCCGTGCACCCGTGCGTCCATGCCCGCGCTGCGCGCCAGCAGGGTGGTGAACCGGGTAGGCAGGCCGTGGCGCGCCGGGTGGATGCGCGGAAATTCCACGCCGCTCAGCCCCGTGTGCTCCATGCGCGCCTGACCGGTCGCCGGGTTGAGCGTGATGTGCGTCCATTGGGCGGGTGGTACATCTGACGGGTTGTGTGGCGCGTCTATCCGCTGATGGATCAGCGTGCGCAGGATGCCGGGCTGCGCCACAAAGCGCACCTGAACCGTGCCGCCTTCTTCCCAGGCGTTGGCAATGTGAAACAGGCCGGTGGCCGGCAGCTCGAAGCGCTGCGGCTTGAAGTCGGCCTTGTCCAGCAGCAGCACGGCCAGCGGTGCCTTGTCGTCCCAGCGGTAGCGCGACAGCAGGTCGCCCTGGCCGGGGTGCCCGCTGAATTTCAGCGGCATGAGCAGGAACACGATGTGCCGCTGCGTGATGGCGAAGTCATGCACCATGTCGGCCTGCGGCGCGTCCACGAGGTGCGTGCGGCGCAGCTGGCCGCTGGGCGCGATCTCGTACACCAGCAGCTTGCCCGTGCCGGGCATGTAGCCGAAGTTCCACACCGTGCCGTCGGGCGCGGTGCGCGGGTGGGCAGAAAACGGCGCGCCCTGCGTGGGCGCCGACCAGGTCTTGAAGCCGCGCGCTTGCAGCGTGGCCGGGTCCACCGACAGGGCCGAGCCGGCCTCCCACAGCGCCAGCAGCTCGCCGGTGGCGGGCAGCGGCAGCAGGTTGATGTTGGCGGGGTTCACGGTGTCGGGCCCGTTCAGCGGCGGTGCGCCGGCCAGCGTGGTGGCAAAGCCCGAATACAGCAGCCGCCCGGCGGCTTCTTCGGCCTGCAGCTTGGGCGTGGCCAGCAGCGCGCCCTGGTGCGAGATGCGCGGTGATGCCGCGTCGCCCGCGAGGCGAAAGGCCTGCACCATGCCGTCGCCGTCAAACCAGTGGCTCATGTGCACGCCGCCCAGCTCGCGCCGGGCCGGGCCCACGCGGTACAGCGTGCCGCGCAGCGCGGCGGGCCAGCGGCCCTGTACCTGCAGCGGGCCGCTGGCCAGCGGCGCTTTCACCGGGCCGTTGTACGGGGCGTAGCTGCTGCGCCAGGCCTGCGGTGCGTCGGCGGCGTGGCCCAGCGCGGGCAACAGGCTGGCGCCCAGGGCACCGAACGCGCCAAGGACGGTGCGGCGGTCAAGGTGGGGGTGGGTCATGGCAGGGCGGCGCCTTACTTCAGTTCAATGCTTTGCTTGCCGGCGTCCGCGCCCAGGCGGAACGCCGCATCGGCAAAGGCCGGCGGGCCCACCGGATTGCGCGCGTCGCGGCTGAAGCCGTACAGCTCGGTGGGCAGGCCAAACAGGTTGGTGTCCAGCTTCAGGTTGGCGTTTTCGTCCAGGAAGGCCGTCACGGCGTAGTCGCCCTCGGGCAGGCCGGTGAACTGCACCACGGCCTTGCCGCCCACCGGTGTGGCGGTGGCGGTCTGCAGCGGCTTGCCGCGCGGAAAGCCGTCGGCCTTGTCAAAAATGGCGGCCAGCACCGCACCCTGCTTGCCGGCGGGTGTGCTGACGTCGATGCTCAGGTCGGCTGCGTGGGCGTTTGGGGCGCTCAGGGCGGCCAGGGTGGCCAGAGACAGGATCAGTGGTTTCATGGGGGCTTTCGAAGGGATGAGGGGGTACTTACCAGGGGTCGCGCTGCAGCGTCAGGCGCTCGCGTTCGCGCCGCACCAGCTGGTCATGCAGGCCACCGCCGCCGGTCAGCAGGAACACCACCACGCCATGGATGGCCAGGCCCAGGCCCCAGCCCATGGCGGGGAAGATGGCCCAGTGGCGGTCGCTCATGGCCGACAGCATGGCCAGCAGCAGGTTGACGGCGATGTACACGCCGGCGTGGATGTACCAGCCCAGCTTGGCGCTGGCACGGCGGCGGGCCAGGCGTTCGAGCTTGTCGGGGGTGGCGGGGTTGTTCATGGTGAAGGCTCCTTGAGATCGGGTGGAATCGCGGGTTGAATCAGGCGTTGAAGGCGGGCGTGGCCAGGGTGCGCGGAGCCGCCGGGCGCAGGGCCAGGCGCAGCAGGCGCACCGTGCGGCCGGCAAAGCGGCCGCTGAACAGGCCGGACGCGGCGGCCACGGCCAGTGCAAAGGCGGCGTCACTGCGCAGCGCGGGCTGCAGGGCCAGCATCACGCCGGTGGCGTACTTGATGCTGAAGATGCCCAGGATCAGCGCCATGGGCACCCAGCTGCCGGGCAGCGCGAACTCGCGCCGGGCGGTGTCGTAGCGCACACCGGCAGGCAGCGGCCGCAGCACGACCGCAGTCAGTGCCAGCGCGGCGGCCGCCAGCCAGGCCCCCAGCACGGCGGGCGAAGCGCCAAACCCGGTGACCAGGCCCGACAGCGAGAACGCGCCCATGCCCAGCGGCAGGACCACGGTGCGGGCCAGGCCGGCGCTGCGGTCGCGGGCCTGGGTCAGACCCAGCACCACCAGCGCGGCCAGCAGGCCCCAGACCCACAGGGGGGTGTTCTGGGCGATCTGGGCCAGCATGGGCGTGCCCTTGGCCGGCACGTGGTCCGGCGAGATCAGCCCGAGCCAGCGGCCCCAGACCAGGTTGCCCAGGAAGCGGCCCGGCAGCAGGGTGAAGGCACCGGCCACGCCGCAGGCGCCCAGGTACAGCCGCTGCATGGTCTTGCGGTGGCCTTCGATATTGCCTTTGGCCAGGAACCAGAACGACAGCGTCAGCATGGCCAGCGTCACGAATGACAGCGCATGGATGGGGCCCATGCCGGCGACCAGCGGTGCGACCTGGGCGGGGATGAAGATCGCCGAGATGGCGGTGATGGTCATGAGTGTGACCCAGGCATAGCCGAAGGCGCGGTGCAGGCGCGGGCGCTGGGTGGCGCCCTTGCGGGCCCACAGGGCCACGGGGCCGGTGGCCACGGCGCCCAGGGCGGCGGTCAGGTGGATGGCGACAAGCGGTGTGATCTGTGACATGGCTGGCTTTCGGTTCAGGTTGTGCGGTGGGGGTCTTTCGATGGCTGGACTGTGCCGGGACGCCACCGCCAGCGCGACCGGCTTGCGACGAAATGCGCCAAACGGGGGGTGAAATGCGCCCGGGCGGCGTGAAAGGCCGACGGCTTTACCGGGCAGAAACACGGCAGGTGCCTGGCATTGACCGCCCCTTCCTACAATGGCCCGCATGAAAAAGACAACCTGGATGGCGGCAACCGCGGTGCTGGCCCTGGCGGCCGGCGGCGGATGGTGGTGGGTTCAGCGCGCAGGCGCCGATGCGGTCCAGTACCGCACCGCCAGGATCGAGCGGGGGCCGCTGTCGGCCACCGTGTCGGCGTCTGGTACGGTCAACCCGGTGACCCAGGTGTCGGTGGGCACCCAGGTGTCGGGCCAGATCAAGGACATCTATGTGGACTTCAACTCCGAGGTCAAGGCCGGGCAACTGATCGCCATCATCGACCCCGAATCCATTGAATACCGCGTGCGCCAGGCGTCGGCCGACGCCGATGCCGCCCGCGCCGCCGTGCTCACGGCGCAGGCCAATGCCGCGGCCAGCCGCGCCGGCGTGTCGCGCGCGCAAAGCGACCTGACCGAGGCGCAGCGCAGTCACGACCGCAACACCAACCTGCAGGCGCAGGGCTTCATCTCGCAGGCCGAGGTGGACCGCACCCGCGCGCTGGTGGCCACGGCGGGTGAAAACCTCAAATCGGCCCAGGCCCAGCTGGGCGTGAGCGAAGCCCAGATCAAGAGCGCCCAGGCCGGCGTGGCCCAGCGCGAGGCGTCGCTGGCGCAGGCCCGCATCGACCTGTCGCGCACCCGCATCACCTCGCCGGTCAACGGCATCGTCATCAAGCGCACCATCGAAAAGGGCCAGACCGTGGCCGCCAGCCTGCAGGCGCCCGAGCTGTTCGTCATTGCCCAGAACCTGCAGGACATGCAGGTGGACGCCAGCATCGACGAAAGCGACGTGGGCCGCATCCGCACCGGGCAGAAAGCCAGCTTCACGGTGGACGCCTTCCCCGGCCAGACCTTTGAGGGCACGGTCAAGCAGGTGCGCAAGGCCGCGCAGAACGTGGCCAACGTGGTGACCTATGTGGCCGTGGTGGGCTTTTCCAACAACGGCGGGCGGCTGCTGCCGGGCATGACGGCCAATGTGCGGCTGGTGACCGATCAGCGCGAAAGCGTGCTCAAGGTGCCCAATGCCGCCCTGCGCGTGCGCCTGGCCGGCATTGAGCCGCCGGCAGGGGCAGCGTCCGGGCCGGGCCGGCCGGCATCCGGCACCACCACCAGCGGCTGGACCTGGCTGTCCGAGGCGGTGGCCCAACCGGCAGGGGGAGGCGCTGGTGGTGGCGGTGGTGGCTTTGCCGCCATGCGCGAGCGGCTGGTCACCGAGCTGAAACTCAGCCCCGAACAGGCCACCAGGCTGGACGCGATTGCCGCCGACATGCGCCCGCAGTTCATGGCGCTGCGTGACCTGCCCGAGGGCGATCGCGCGGCCGCCCGCGAAAAAATCCAGGCCGACATGCGCGGTCGCATCAATGCCATGCTGGACGCAGGGCAAAAGGCAAAGTACGCGCAGTTGCAGGCGCAAGCCCAGGCGCGCCGGGACGGCGAGGGTGCCCGGCCCGCCGGCCCGCCGGCGGCCGGCCAGACTGCCCCCGGCGGCGCTGTGCCGCAGACACCGCGCAATGCCGCAGCCAAAACAGCGCCTGCGACGGCCGCGGCACCGGCGCAGGCTGCGTCTGCCGGTTCGCCCGCTTCTGCCGGTTCGGCCGGGTCTGCAGCGGGTGCTGCAGCCGGCGGGTCGCCGGCCGTGGCCGGCCCCACCGGCCCGGTGGCACCGCCGATCAGCGGCCAGGGGCCGCTGGTAGAGACGCGCAACCGACTGGTGGCCGAGCTGAAAATGGACGCGGCCCAGGCCGCCAAGCTGGACGCCATCTATGACGCCGCCCGGCCGCGTTTCATGGCGCTGCGCGAACTGCCGGCCGAAGAGCGCGGCAAGGCGCGCGAGCGGATCAGTGCCGACACCCGCGCCAGCATCAACAACATCCTGAGCCCCGAGCAGAAACAGCGCTACGCCGCCATGGCCGCCGAAGGCGGCGGGCGCCAGGCCACACGCGGGCGCATCTACCTGCTGGACGCCGAGGGCAAGCCCAAGGCCTTCAATGTGCGCCTGGGCATCAGCGACGGCACCATGACCGAGCTGCTGGTCGGGCCGAACTCGCCCGATGCGGCCGAGCTGAAGGAAGACGCTGTGGTCATCATCGGCACGGTGGGTGGCGCGGGCACGGCCAATGCGCCGCGTCCGTCGTCCGGCCCGCGCATGCCGTTCTGACAACCGGGCACAGGGCAAACCCATGGCACTGATTGAAGCCCGCGACCTGGTCAAGACCTATGTGATGGGCGACCAGACCGTGCACGCCCTGCGCGGCGTGTCCCTGGACATTGAAGAAGGCGCGTTCGTCGCCATCATGGGCGCCAGCGGCTCGGGCAAGAGCACGCTGATGAACATCCTGGGTTGCCTGGACCTGCCCACCAGCGGCGTGTACCGGCTGGCCGGCGAGGCGGTGCAGGGCATGGCGGCGGATTCGCTGGCGTCCATCCGCAACCGGCGCATCGGGTTTGTGTTCCAGCAGTTCAACCTGCTGCCGCGCACCAGCGCGGTGGAGAACGTGGAGCTGCCCATGGTCTATGCCGGCGTGAAGGCCGCGGCGCGGCGCGAGCGCGCCATGGCCGCGTTGCAGCGCGTGGGCCTGGGTGAACGGTTTGGCCACACGCCGGCCGAGCTGTCGGGCGGGCAGCAGCAGCGCGTGGCGATTGCGCGCGCGCTGGTCAACCAGCCGCAGCTGATCCTGGCCGACGAGCCCACGGGCGCGCTGGATTCACAGACCAGCGAAGACATCATGCGGCTGCTGACCGACCTGAATGGCCAGGGCATGACCATCGTGCTGGTCACGCACGAAAGCGACATTGCTGCCTGGGCGCAGCGCAAGATCGTGTTCCGCGACGGGCACATCCTGGAGGACATGCGTCAAGGCCAGGCATTGAGCGCCGCCGGACCGCCCCAAGGCGCGAAGACCCCCCCGGGGGGCAGCGCGGTACACGAAGTGACAAGCGTGGGGGCCAGTTCATGAACAGCCTGGCTGCCCTGCGCAGTGCCTTGCGCGCGCTGGCCTCCAACAAGCTGCGCAGCGTGCTCACCATGCTGGGCATCATCATCGGCGTGGGCGCCGTCATCACCATGATCGCGGTGGGTCGTGGCGCCACCGAGCGAGTGCAGGACCAGATGAAGGGCCTGGGCTCCAACATCATGCTGGTGCTGCCCGGTGGCGTGACCGCCGGCGGTGTGCGCCTGGGCGCGCAGACCGGCCAGGGCCTGACCGAGGAAGACGCGCTGGCCATTGCCCGCGAGATTCCCGAGGTGCAGGTGGCTGCCCCCGCGTCGCGGACCGCGGCGCAGGTGGTGGCCGGCAACACCAACTGGAGCACCAGCATCATGGGCACCAGCAACGACTACCTCGAGGCGCGCGACTGGCCGCTGGCCCAGGGCCGGCTGTTCGAGGCGGCCGAGATGCAGGGCTCGGCCAAGGTGGCCCTGATCGGCCAGACCGTGGCGGCCCAGCTGTTTGGCGACGCCGATCCGCTGGACCAGGTGATCCGTGTGAAGAAGGTGCCCGTCACCATCGTGGGCGTGCTCGAAAAGAAGGGCCAGAACTCCATGGGGCAGGACCAGGACGACCTGGTGGTGGTGCCGATCAGCACGTTTCGCAACCGCATCCAGGGCGGCTCGGCCGGCAAGCTCAAGCGCATCGGCTCCATCAGCGTGAAGGTGCGCGAGGGCCAGAGCATGAAGGTGGCCGAGGACAGCATCAAGGAGCTGATGCGCCAGCGCTTTCGGGTGCAGCCCGGGGCCGACGATCCGTTCAGCATTCGCAACCTGACCGAGATCCTGCAGGCCCAGGAAGCATCCAGCCGCATCATGACCCTGCTGCTGGCGGCGGTGGCCGGCATCAGCCTGGTGATTGGCGGCATTGGCATCATGAACATCATGCTGGTGAGCGTGACCGAGCGCACCCGCGAGATCGGCCTGCGCATGGCCGTGGGCGCGCGCGGTCAGGACATCCTGGCGCAGTTCCTGATCGAGGCGGTGACGCTGAGCCTGATCGGCGGCGCCATCGGCGTGGTGCTGGGGGCCATCGCCACCTGGGCCATCGGCCAGTTCGCCGGCTGGCAGGTCAGCATGACGGTGTCATCGATCGCGCTGGCCGCCGGATTCTCCGCTGTGGTGGGGGTGTTTTTTGGGTTCTATCCCGCCCGGCGTGCCAGCCGGCTGCTGCCCATCCAGGCGCTGCGGTACGAGTGACACGGCGCCGGGTGGCGCCGAGATCTGCAGCAACAGCCGCGCCCGCACCCGCCGCAGTGCCTGTTCGTCGGCGGCGGCGAGGTCATTGGGGAGTCGCAGGGCACCCAGTCTCATGTCACCCTTACGCAGCCGGGGCCCGCGCGGATGCACGGCGATAATCAGCGCTCTTTCAAGGAGCGCGTGTGGAGATTGCATTGCTGGTCAAGGCCGCCATCATGGGCGTGGTCGAGGGCCTGACCGAATTCCTGCCGGTGTCCAGTACCGGCCACCTCATCCTGGCGGGCGCGCTGCTGGGTTTTGACGATGCCAAGGCCAAGGTGTTTGACATCGCCATCCAGACCGGCGCCATCCTGGCGGTCATCATTGTTTACTGGCAGAAGATCCGCAGCACGCTGGTGGCGCTGCCCACGCAGCGTCAGGCCCAGCGCTTTGCGCTGAATGTGCTGATTGCCTTTGTGCCCGCCGTCATCCTGGGTCTGCTGCTGGGCAAGGCCATCAAGGCCCACCTGTTCACGCCCGTGGTGGTGGCCAGCACCTTCATCATCGGTGGCTTCATCATCCTGTGGGCCGAAAGGCGCCAGCAGGTGGCGGTGCGCATCCATGATGTGGACGACATGAGCCCGCTGGACGCGGTCAAGGTCGGGCTGGTGCAGTGCCTGGCCATGGTGCCGGGCACCAGCCGCAGCGGCGCCACCATCATCGGGGGCATGCTGCTGGGCCTGAGCCGCAAGGCCGCCACGGATTTCAGCTTTTACCTGGCCATTCCCACGCTGGTGGGCGCGGGCGCGTACAGCCTGTACAAGGAGCGCGCCATCCTGTCAGCGGCGGACCTGCCGATGTTTGGCGTGGGGCTGCTGTTTTCGTTCATCAGCGCCTGGCTGTGCGTGCGATGGCTGTTGCGCTACATCTCCACCCACAGTTTTGTGCCTTTTGCCTGGTACCGCATTGCCTTTGGCATTGTGGTGCTGGCCACCGCCTGGAGCGGTGTGGTGAAGTGGGCCGCCTGAGTTCAGCCGCCGGCTGACATGCCGCGCAGGCTGGCCTCGATCGCCGCTGCCGTGGCCAGCGGCTTTTCCATGGGGAACAGGTG
>CAZUJD010000118.1:0-9333 GCA_964620025.1 uncultured Ramlibacter sp.
GCTTCACCCATCTGCAGGTGGCCCAACCGGTGAGCTTTGGCCACCACATGCTGGCCTATGTGGAAATGTTTGCCCGCGACGCTGAACGGCTGGCCGACGTGCGCCGCCGCGTCAACCGCCTGCCACTGGGTGCTGCGGCCCTGGCCGGCACCAGCTACCCGCTGGACCGTGAGGCCGTGGCCAGGGCGCTGGGAATGGACGGCGTGTGCCAGAACAGCCTGGACGCCGTGAGCGACCGCGATTTCGCCATTGAGTTCACCGCCGCGGCCAGCCTGTGCATGGTGCACATCAGCCGCTTCAGCGAGGAACTGATCCTGTGGATGAGCCAGAACTTCGGCTTCATCCAGATTGCCGACCGCTTCACGACCGGCAGTTCCATCATGCCTCAGAAGAAGAATCCCGACGTGCCCGAACTGGCGCGCGGCAAGACAGGCCGCGTGGTGGGCCACCTGATGGGCCTGATCACGCTGATGAAAGGTCAGCCCCTGGCCTACAACAAGGACAACCAGGAGGACAAGGAGCCGCTGTTTGATACGGTGGACACCCTGAAAGACACGCTGCGCATCTTTGCCGAAATGGTCGGCGGCATCACCGTACGGCCCGAAGCCATGGAACAGGCCGCGCTGCGCGGCTACGCCACGGCCACCGATCTGGCCGACTACCTGGTCAAGAAGGGCCTGCCATTCCGTGACGCCCACGAGACCGTGGCCCATGCTGTCAAGGCCGCGATCTCCCACAACGTGGACCTGTCGGAACTGCCCCTGGCAGTCCTGAAGGAATTCAACGGGGCCATCGAGAAGGACGTGTACGAGGCCCTGAGCCTGCGCGGCTCATTGAATGCACGCAACACGCTGGGCGGGACGGCACCCGCGCAGGTGCGCGCACAGGTTGCACGGCACCGCCAGCGGTTGGGCTGAAGCCTTTTCAGGGTTATGCAATCGCTGCATAACCCCCAGCCAACCTGGCCTTGGACTTTGACGGGCGGCGACCCTACGCTTCGCGCATTGGGTTACCGACCCGTTACCAAGAAGCCCAGGAGCCTCCATGTCCGTATCAAACGGTGCGACTTCCACCGCCGCCCCCTCCCCCAACGCCCTGCCCTCCTACCTGGACGCCGGCAACCTCGGCCCCTGGGGCATTTATCTTCAACAGGTGGACCGCGTCACGCCCTACCTGGGCCACCTGTCGCGCTGGGTTGAAACACTGAAGCGCCCCAAGCGCGCGCTGATCGTGGACGTGCCCATCCACCTGGACGACGGCACCGTCGCCCACTACGAGGGCTACCGCGTGCAGCACAACACCTCGCGCGGCCCGGGCAAGGGCGGCGTGCGTTTCCACCAGGACGTGACGCTGTCCGAGGTGATGGCGCTGTCGGCCTGGATGTCCATCAAGAACGCGGCCGTCAACGTGCCCTACGGCGGCGCCAAGGGCGGTATCCGCGTCGATCCCCGCACGCTGTCGCGCGGCGAACTGGAACGCGTGACGCGCCGCTACACCAGCGAGATCGGCATCATCATCGGCCCCAACAAGGACATCCCCGCGCCCGACGTCAACACCGACGGCCAGATCATGGCCTGGATGATGGACACCTATTCCATGAACCAGGGCTCCACCGCCACCGGTGTGGTCACGGGCAAGCCCATTGACCTGGGCGGCTCGCTGGGCCGCGTGGAAGCCACCGGCCGCGGTGTGTTCACCGTGGGGGTGGAAGCCGCCAGGCACATTGGCCTGGACGTGAGCCAGGCGCGCGTGGCCGTGCAGGGTTTCGGCAACGTGGGCGGCATTGCGGCCAAGCTGTTTGCCGAAACCGGCGCCCGCGTGGTGGCCGTGCAGGACCATGGCGGCACCATCTACCGCGAAGCCGGCCTGAACGTGCCCGAACTTTTGCGCCATGTGGCCGAGCACCGCACGGTGGCCGGCTTTGCAGGCGCCGAGACCATCCCCAACGACCAGTTCTGGGACGTGGAATGCGACATCCTGATCCCCGCCGCGCTGGAAGCTCAGATCAACAAGTCCAACGCCGGGCGCATCAAGGCCCGCATGGTGATCGAAGGTGCCAACGGCCCCACCACCCCGGAAGCCGACGATATCCTGAAGGAACGCAACATCCTGGTGCTGCCCGATGTGATCGCCAACGCCGGCGGCGTGACGGTGAGTTATTTCGAATGGGTCCAGGATTTCTCCAGCTTCTTCTGGGACGAAGAGGAAATCAACGCCCGGCTCGTGCGCATCATGCGCGCGGCCTTTGCCAGCATCTGGCAGGTGGCGCAGGACCACAAGGTCACGTTGCGTACTGCAACATTCATCGTGGCGTGCAAGCGCATCCTGCACACACGCGAGCTGCGTGGCCTGTACCCCTGATCACCGGCCTTTAAGCGTGGCCTAAGCCGCGCCTTGGCGCAGCGCCGTATCATCGTTTCAAGAGGAACGAAGCCGATGCGACTGCTGCTGGTCGAAGACGACCCCATGATCGGAGAAGCCGTGCTGGACGCCCTGCGGGGCGCCCACTACGCCGTGGACTGGGTGCGAGACGGCATGATGGCCGAAACCGCACTGTCCACACAGGCCTATGACCTTGTGCTGCTGGACCTGGGCCTGCCCCAGAGAAACGGTCTGGACGTCTTGCGGACCCTGCGCGCGCGCGGCAGTACCGTGCCGGTGCTGGTTGCCACAGCTCGCGATGCAGTGGGCGACCGCATTGCCGGACTGGACGCAGGCGCCGACGACTATGTCGTCAAACCCTACGACATCGACGAACTGCAGGCGCGCATCCGCGCGCTGCTGCGCCGCGGGGCGGGTCAGGCTGGGCCCGCCTACACGCACAACGGCGTGAGCCTGACGCCTGCCACGCGTGAGGCCACGGTGCATGGCACCCCCGTCACGCTGACCGCACGCGAATGGGCGGTACTGGAACCGATGCTGGCACGCCCCGGCGTGGTCTTCTCGCGCAGCCAGCTCGAAGAAAAGCTGTTCAGCTGGAAAGACGATGTGTCCAGCAACGCAGTGGAGGTCTATGTCCATGGCGTGCGCAAGAAGCTTGGCGCCGAGCTGATCCAGACCGTGCGCGGTCTGGGCTATCTGGTGCCCCGCACATGACTCCACCCGCTGCGGCCACCCATTCGTTGCGGCGGCGGCTGCTGTTGCTGCTGTCGTTGGCCATTGCGCTGTTTGCCGTTATCCAGGGAGTCAGCGCCTACCGTGGCGCATTGCAGCAGGCTGATGCCATGTTTGATTACCACCTGGAGCAGATGGCGCATTCCATGCGCGCGGGCACATTGCGCCAGTTGCCCCCCGGCGTGCTGCTGGACGGGGACGGCGACTTCCTGGTGCAGATCTGGGGGCCTGACGGTGTTCAATTGTTCCGCTCGCCCCGGTCGGCGCTGCCGCAAACGGCCATCCTCGGCTTTTCTGACATGACGGTAAACGACAAGCCCTACCGCGTGTACACCGTGCAAACGCCATTGCAGACCGTCCAGATTGCGCAGGACATGACCGCGCGCAACGAGCGGGCGCGGGCGCTGGCAATCCGGTCAGTCCTTCCGGTTGTGCTGATGGCGCCGCTGCTGATGCTGGTGGCAGGCTGGGTGGTCAGCCGGTCACTGGCGCCGGTGGAGCGCACGAGGCGGCAGGTGGCCCAGCGCGCTGCGGACGACCTTTCTCCGCTTGCGGATGCCGGCCTGCCGGATGAAGTCCGCCCGCTGGTGCAGGAGCTCAACGGCCTGTTCTCGCGCGTGCGCGCGGCCTTCGATTCACAGCAGCAGTTCGTGGCCGATGCCGCGCATGAGCTGCGTTCGCCGCTGGCCGCACTCAAGCTGCAAGCCCAGGCACTGCGCGGCGACAGCGGCGATCCTGCCTCGCGTGAAGCCGCAGTAGCCCGGCTGAACCAGGGCATGGATCGCGCCATACGGCTGGTGGAGCAGCTGCTGGCGCTGGCACGCGCCGACGGCGATGGCTCCCGCACCCGATCTCCTGTCGCCCTGGCCGACGTGGTGCGCCTGGCTGTCAGCGACACCCTGCCCGCGGCGCAGGCCAAAGGCATCGACCTGGGCGTGGCCGAAGCCGCCGCAGCGCCCGCACTGCCGGTCAAGGCAGACCCCGACGCACTGCGCATGATGCTGCGCAACCTGATCGACAACGCCGTCAAGTACACCCCGGCCTCAGGCCGGGTGGACGTGTCCATCCAGCAGGACGGACCACATGCCTTGCTGACCGTGGACGACAGCGGGCCAGGCATTGCCGAGCACGAGCGTGCGCGTGTGTTTGACCGCTTCTACCGCGGCGCGGGCGCAGCCCTTCAGGCCGGTGGAAGCGGCCTGGGCCTGGCCATCGTCCAGGCCGTTGCCCAGCGTCATGGCGGCACCGTGGTGCTGGAGCAGTCACCCCGCCTGGGCGGGTTGCGGGTACAGGTACGCCTGCCCACCTTGCCAGGCCCGCAGGCTTAAGCCCCGTCTAAGCGCGCATCCCCATAGTTGGTTCATCGCTGAATCAACCTCAAGGAGTGATGCACATGCCCAACGTTTCCCTCAAAACTTCGCGCCTGGTGATGGCCCTGGTCGCTTCAGGCGTCATCGGAGGAGCCGGCGCGTCTTTCATCCAGTCCCGAAGCAGCCATGCAGCCCCGCCGGCGGCCCTGCCGGCGCAGGCGGCGCTGGCGCCAGTGGCGCTGCCGGACTTTTCTGCCATCACCGAGCGCTATGGCCCGGCGGTAGTGAACATCAGCGTCACCGGCACCACCCGCACGGCCTACGAAGGCACTGGCAGTGGCGATCCGCTGCAGGAGTTTTTCCGGCGGTTCCAGCAGGGCACGCCGGGCCGCGGCGGCGCGCGGGAAGCGCCCACACGCGGCCAGGGCTCGGGCTTCATCGTCAGCGCCGACGGCACCATCCTGACCAATGCACATGTGGTGCGTGATGCCCGCGAGGTCACCGTGAAGCTGACTGACCGGCGCGAGTTCCGTGCGAAGGTGCTTGGCGCAGACCCCAGGACCGATGTCGCCGTGCTCAAGATCGACGCCAGGGATCTGCCGGTCGTAACCCTGGGCCGGCCCAGCGAACTGAAGGTGGGTGAATGGGTGGCGGCCATCGGGTCGCCCTATGGCTTTGAGAACACCGTGACAGTCGGCGTGGTCAGTGCCAAGGGCCGCAACCTGCCGGACGACAGTTATGTGCCGTTCATCCAGACCGACGTGGCCGTGAATCCCGGCAACTCGGGCGGCCCGCTGTTCAACGCACGCGGTGAGGTGGTGGGCATCAACTCGCAGATCTACAGCCAGACCGGCGGCTACCAGGGCCTGTCGTTTGCCATACCCATCGACGTGGCCGGCAAGATCCGGGACCAGCTGGTGGCCAAGGGCAAGGTGGATCACGCGCAACTGGGCGTGTCGGTGCAACCGGTGAACCAGGCGCTGGCCCAATCGTTCGGCCTGGCCAGACCTGAAGGCGCGCTGGTGGCCGGTGTGACCCGGGGCAGCGCAGCCGAGAAGGCCGGCCTGCAACCTGGCGACGTCATCCGCAGCATCAACGGCCAGCCCCTCATCGGCTCGGGCGACCTGCCGGCCTTTATCGGCCTGGCCTCACCCGGCGACACGGTCAAGCTGGACATCTGGCGCAAGGGTGGCGCGATGACGCTGACGGCCCGGCTGGGCGCTGCGGACGACAAGGTGGCGCAGGGCGCTGCATCCAGCGACACCGCACCGCAGGGCCGGCTTGGCCTGGCCTTGCGTCCGATGCAGCCTGGCGAGAAGCGCCAGGCCGGCGTCGCTGACGGGCTGCTGGTGGAAGATGCGGGCGGCGCGGCAGCGAAAGCTGGCGTGGAGCCCGGCGATCTGCTGTTGGCGGTCAACGGCACACCCGCCACCAGCGTCGAGCAGGTGCGCGCCGTGCTGTCCAGGTCTGGCAAATCAGTGGCACTGCTGATCATGCGCGATGGCGACCGGATCTTTGTGCCCGTTGATCTGGGCTGAACCCGGAGCCGGAAGCCCCGACGGGCGCTGCGGCCGCAGCGCCCTATCGAGCCGCCACCAGCACCAGGCACTGCACTGCGATGGCCCAGCACACCGCCAGGCCAGCCAGGTACAGCAGCGCACGCCAGGGTTGCAGGCCCCGCAGGAAGACCAGCGTATGGACGTAGCGCAGGGCCACATAGGCACCGAAGTACATGGCGCCCGCCTCGGCCGTCGCCCCCAGCAGCACCCAGGTCAGGCCGAGCGCCATGAACAGCGGCAGGTTTTCGGTGTCGTTGCGCCAGACGTTGGCACAACGACGTACGAAATCCGCCTCAGCCTGGGCAGGTGCCTTGCCCATCAGCCGCGCATCTTCGGCGATCGGAAACACGCCGCTGCGCAGGCGGCTGATCACCTGCAGGGCGCTGGTGAGCGTGGTTTTCACAAAAAGTGCAACCAATGCTAGTGTGTAGGCAGGCAAAGCAGCAAGGGTCTGGTCAGGCGTCATGTGTGCAATCCGGGAGGTTGATGTGGACAGGCATCGATTGAATGCCCATTGGCAACGGCGATCCATTGGCGGAATAGACAATTTCATGTTTGAATCCGCCAATGACTGCTGCTGTGCGAATCATTCATGTCGGCGTGCTGGTGTTTCCCGGATGCATCCGCAGCGGCGCTGTGGTGCCGCACGACGCACTGGCACTGGCCAACACACTCATGGGGTCGCGCCCAGTGAAACAGCGGGTGGATTTCAGGGTGCACTGGATCACCGCACGGCATGCGAAGCGGGTGGAAAGCGCAGGGCTGGGATTTGCGGCCGTGGCCCCGGACGCCTACCCGCTGGACGCCCTGATCGTGCCGGGCCTGGAGCACGGCGGCGGCATTGAGCTGGCGCGCCAGCTGGCGACACTGGCACCGGAGCAGGCGTTGCTGCGCAGCCTGGCATCGCGCAACACCACTTTGCTTTTTGGCTGCTCAGGCACCTGCCTGGTAGCTCAAGCGGGCCTGCTGGACGGCCGCCGCGCCACCACCAGCTGGTGGCTGGTCGGCTTGTGCCGTTCGCAGTTTCCTGCAATCAATCTGGAGCCGCACAGCATGCTGGTACAGGACGGCGCAATGGTATCGGCCGCCGGCGTCACCTCGTATTTCGACCTGGCGTTGTGGCTGGTGGGCCGGCATGCAGGCGAAGACTTGCGCCAGCTGGCCGCGCGCATGTTGCTGCATGACAGCCGGCGCGACAGCCAGGCCGCGCACATTCCGGCGGTGGCGCAGGGCGAAGGCCCGGTTGTCATGGAGCGGGCGCGGCGCTGGCTGGGCAAACGGCTGGACCAGCCCTGGACGGTGCAAGCCCTGGCCCGGCACTGCCGAACCAGTGAGCGTACGTTGCTGCGCCGCTTCAAGGATGTGACGGGCGTCGGCCCCGTCCAGTATGTGCAGCAACTGAGGGTGGAGCGCGCCAAGACCCTGCTGGAGTCCACGCTGCTGTCGCTGGATGAGATCGCTGGCCGCTGCGGCTACCAGGACGCGTCAACGCTGCACAAGGTGTTCTCGCGATGGACGCACGTGACGCCGGGTGAGTACCGCACCCGCTTTGGCTTTCGGGGCTAGTTGCCGGCCGCGCTACGAATGGAAACATGCTGCAGTGCTACGCTCCCCCAAACACCCAGGAGGGAAGCCCGTGGCCCATTCAGCCCGCATCGCCCACACCATCGCCGCCGCGCTTGTTGCGGCTTCCGCGTGGCACGCCCACGCACTCCAGGTCACCAGCCTCACGCCCCAGGGCGAGGTGGCCAAGGTACGCCAGCTGGTGGTCAAGTTTGATGAGCCCGCCGTCACCTTTGGCGACCCCAAGGCACCGCCCCCCGTTCAGCTGAACTGCAGCGACGCGCAGGCCACCCAGGGCACCGCCCGCTGGACCAGCGACCGCGAATGGGTGTTTGACTTCAGCGCCGACCTGCCGCCCGGCGTGCGCTGCGCGGTGCAGGTGCGCAGCGGGTTTGAATCGCCCAAGGGCGTAGCGCTGGCCACGCGCAGCTGGGCGTTTGATACCGGTGGTCCGTTTGTGCAGAACCTGCGGCCGGGTACCTACCAGCGCATCGACGAAGAGCAGTACTTTGCCCTGCAGCTCAACGGTCCGGCCACGCCGGCCAGCGTGCTGGCCCACATGGGCTGTGCGGTTGAGGGGCTGGGCGAGCGTGTGCCGGTGCGCCTGATCGACGGCGCCGAACGCGCCGCCTTGCTCAAGGCCCAGGGCTGGGACAAGGCGGCCGCCATTGAGCCGCTGCGCTATGTCACGCTGGCGTGCAACCGGCGGCTGACACCCGCCGCCAAGGTGCAGCTCATTTACGGCAAGGGCGTGGCCACGCCCAGCGGCGTGGCCAACGCGACCGAGCGGCGCTACAACTTCCAGGTGCGCGAGCCCTTTGCCGCCAGCTTCAGCTGCGAGCGGGAGAACGCCCAGGCCGCCTGCCTGCCGATCCGGCCCATGGCGCTGTCGTTCAACGCGCCGGTGGCGCGAAAGCTGGCCGAGGCCATCCGGCTCAAGGGCAAGGACAGCCTCAAGCCCGTGCTGGACGGCGACAGCAGCGCCGAAGCCGAGGCGCTGGTCAACGGCATCACTTTCAAGCCGCCGTTTGCCGAAAAGGCCGCCTTCACGCTGGAGCTGCCGAGCGATTTCAAGGACGCATCGGGCCGCCCGCTGCGCAATGCGGACAATTTCCCGCTCAAGGTGGCCACGGGCGACATGCCGCCGCTGGCCAAGTTTGCGGCGTCGCCCTTTGGCATCGTGGAGCGGTTTGCCGAGCCTGATGGCGTGGCGGTGCTGCCCGTGACCGTGCGCAAGGTCGAGGCCTCGCTGAATGCGTCTGCCATCACTCCGGGTACAGCGCCGGGCCAGGTCGGCGTGCTGCAGCCGCGCGCCGACGCCGACATCCTGGCCTGGTTCCTCAAGGTGGGCCGCTACGACGGCTTTTTTGCGCCGCGCAAGCAGGCTGCGCAGGACGTCAAAGGCCCCCTGCCCCAGGTGCTGGACCCAGACCAGAAAGACCATGTGCAGTCGCGCATGGTGTCGCTGCTGGCCGGCCAGGCCGGCGTGCGCCGGCTGGACATGCCCAAGCCCGCTGGCAACGACCCGCGCCCGTTCGAGGTGGTGGGCATCCCTTTGACGCCCGGCTTTCATGTGGTGGAGATTGCGTCGCCCCTGCTGGGCGCCACGCTGCTGGACGCCCGCCACGGCAGCCCGCGCACGATGTATGTGCGCACCACGGCGCTGGTGACCAACCTGGGCGTTCACTTCAAGCTGGGGCGCGAGAACGCCGTGGCCTGGGTCACCACGCTGGACAAGGGCCAGCCCCTGCCGGGCGCGCGTGTGCGGGTATATGACTGCGGCGGCA